>DASTGW010000140.1:0-6464 GCA_035718705.1 Terriglobales bacterium
TATGGGGGTATACCGTGGATTCGGAAGAACTACCGTCTCACTTGCCGCTCTGGGTCTCGCTGGCTACTCGCCGCTAAGTGCTTTCTTTTGTTGGTCTGTGAAATAAGTCCTTTGGATTCATAGTCCGGGGGGAGGGGGTATCGTCTGCCTCGCAAAATCCTTGGAATCAATAACTTACGCGTAAGTTGTTGATTTGCATAGATCGACGGATTAAGTGCCGTAAGTTGCTGATTCCAGTAGATCGACCCTAGGGGAGGGGGTACACCTTCGCTCAACAGAATAGTTTTCCCAATTTGAGCTCCGACGTCTCCAACGCACTCGGGGGCGTTCCGGCAAACTGCCGGAAATCTCGAATCAGGTGCGCCTGGTCGTAATAACCGGCGCTGATCGCAGTATCGGTCCATTGGTGATTTGGATTCTCCATCTCACGGATGACATGTTGGAAACGCTGGATACGACAGAACACCTTAGGCGTGATTCCCACCGCCGCCAGGAACCGCCGCTGCAGTTGACGAGTGCTGATCCCTATTTCGCGAGCGACGTCGGCAATCGAGGCGAGTCCGCGGGTTCGTTCAAATTTGCGGACCGCAAACGCGATTGCCTGATCATGGGAACGAGAATTTCTCGATGCGAAGGAGACGATGGCTTCGTTGGTGCGACGGACTTGTTCCTCCGGCCACCGCCCCTCGTGTAGCTCATCAGTCAGCGAATATAGCTGTGAATTCAGATCGCTCAGTGCGACCACCGAATCGGTCAGTTCATTCGAGGGAAGATTCAGCAAACCGTTTGCGCCATGGGGATGAAACCGCACGCCGAGGATTTTCGCCGGCCCGCACGAGCGAATTATCATTGGTCCCGTGATTTGCCCCACGACGAACGATTGCGGCTGCTTTTCCCAGCCGGTCCTGGAGAGGTTTTCAAACGGTTCGGCGAGGTTGAAGATCAACTCCGAGCGGCCATCGGGAAATACGCGCTGCGGCTCGGGCGATGGGCTTGGATCGTCCAGCAGCCAGAAACATTTGATTAAGCTGCGCGCCGCACCGGTCGGTTCGAACTCGCGATAGAGCATGGGCCGGGATTGTAGCGCAGGAGTTCGACGATCACGGCGAGACTGGGACGAATCGACTTATTTCGCCGGTGTTTCCTGGCTGAACAACGTCGCCCACTTGCCGTTACGCTTTTCCCAGATGGCAGATGCAAAAACAGTGGTTGTGAAGTCGTGGCCACCCGCCGAAGCGTGCTGGCTGAGCTTGTAAGTGGCCAGTCCTGAATGGTCCGACAACTGCACAAAGTGAACGTCTGACATGGTGTAGTCGAGCAACTTGAAATCGCTGACGTGTTCCACGACTTCTTTCTTGCCGGCATGACCGTGTGGATCGAGAAAAACGGCGTCATCGGCGATCAGGTCCGAAAATGCTTTGTAGTCGGCGTTTTTCAAAGCATCGAGTTCCTGGCGCTCGTGGCCGATGACCTCTTGTTGCAGCGCGCTGTCTTGCGCACTCGCGAGCGCCGAAACCAGCATAAGCAAAATGGCGAACAGTTTCATAGCGCGCGAGTGTAGTCGTCATTGTTAGCGTTCGTCTTGGAAAAAAGCGACATCGGCAAAAGAAAAAGGAGACCTGCGCAAGGTCTCCTTCAGAAGGCGGAACTCGATTATTTCGGTGGAATCTGCGTATTGTTTGGAGTGCTTCCGCCGCCGGTGCTGTTCTTGATCACGATTGCGCTTCCTGCAACAGCGCCTGCCATTCCGACTGCGATCAGCACATTGCGCAGCGTGTGGCCGCCGACAGCAGCGACCTTCGCCGCTTTGGCTGCGCCTTCAATCGAAGTCTCCGACATCGTCTGTTCCTCCATCGCTGTCGGCGCAAGGTTCGGACCACTGATCGTTCCATCCTGATTCACATCGGCTGTATATCCAGCTTTTACCTGCACAGCCTGCGCCGCAGCAATTGCTCCGGCGATGATCGGCGTCAGCGTGACGATACCTTCGTAGACGACGAGCTTGGTTCCGTTCGGCCCAACTTCGAGATAGAAGTCGGTTCCAATTACGCCTGCAACTGCAGTCGGCGTGCGCACTTCGAATTGCGAACCTTGACGCGTGAGCTTCACCGCTTGGCTGCGCAGCTTGCCGTAACCGAGTTCAAGCTGAGTCTGTTGCAGCTTGGCGTCGTGTTTTACCACGCGCAGTTCGCTGGCGCTGCCGACGCTGAGGATCGAACCGTCATCGAGGCCGAGACGCATGCGTCCGGCTGTGTCGGTCTTCATCAGATCGTTCCAGTTCACCGCGTCCTTAGCCTTTACCACCACTGCATTCCTCGTCGCTTCCGGACGCACGGCGGAAACTGCGCCCGCGCGCTGCGCCGTCTGCGCGAATTCCGGCAACGGCGAGAGCAGGAAGCACAACATCACTGCGAGAGCGCGATAAATGATTCCAGCTTGCTTATCTTTCATGGATCCTCGATGTACTCAATCTCGTGTTTCTATTGCACCGTCAGCGTCACCGAGTTGGTACTCAGCGACGGTCCGTTTCCGGCGCTGATATTAACCGTGTACGTTCCCGGCGGAGTCGTGCCTGCCTGCGGAACGCCGACTGGTTGTGCCGGAGTCGTCTGGATCTTGGTGTTGCTGCCGCCGCACGCGATCAGGATCAGCAGCACGCCGATCGCGAGTGAAGTGAACAGCGCCTTGCGATGCTTCGAGCGCCTGCGGAAACCGAACAGCCCCAACGCGAACGGGAACGAGCCAATCATCGCCAGCATGTCCGGTTGCGCGAAGCGGTTCGGCAGCACAACCTTGCCGACCTGCGTGTTATTGGTGCTGATCTTGAGCGTGGACGTTTCGCCCAATGCAATCGCGGTCGGCGAGAAGTCGCACTTGGCGCCAACCGGCAGATTGCTGCAGTTCAGGATCAGCTTGTCACTTGAGGTCGCCAGTTGCGGACGAACCGCCGCTAATCCGCCGCCGTTGAGTGAAACCGTGAAAGTTGCCGTTCCGCCGGTCGGAATCGTATTCGTCGGCGGATTCGCATTGACGAAGTTAAAGCTGCCCGATGAGAAGCCACTAACTGCAAGTCCGAAGACGCTGTTCGGAGGAATGTTCGGCTTGATCGTCTGCAGCACGTTTCCAGTGGCGAGATCCATCTGATAAACGTGCGAGGTGCAGGAATCGGTCGCCCAGAAACTGACGCCATCGGAATCGAGCGCGACGGACACCCAACAATCTTCACCGGGCTGATCGTAAGTCTTGGTGATAATGCCGGTCGCATCGGTGCGGTGAATGTCTATATTGTCGGCGACCAGCATGCCGCCATCGGACAGCAACTTAATGGCAAGTGCCTTGTGGAATCCGGAAGAGAAGTCGGACAATTGCCGATTCCCGCAAACGTTGTAGCGCAGGATGCGGTGGCCTTCGGAAGTGTAGTAAAGCGTGCACTGGTCGGCGGAAAGCTCAATCCAGTCAGCGCCCTGATCTTCATTCGCGACTGTAAAGCTGCTAAGTTGCGTTCCCTTGGCATCGAGTTTCACGACGGTCTTGTTGCATCCGGCGAGGCCGACATAAATGTTGCCGTTGAAATCGGTGGTAACCGATTCGGGCTGACAATTCAACGCCGGCCCGAAGTTACCGAGCGGCGACAGGTCGGAACCGAAGCGAACAAGATTGCCTGCGCTAAAGGCTGTCGCGTAGAGAAGACCTTCCACATCGAAGGTCATTCCAGTCATGGTGCCGCTCAGCTTGGTGTCTAGAGTTGTCGCCGTCGTGCCATCAGGATTGATACCGAGAATCTTTCCGGTGTTGACGCCAAGAAATAACGCGGGCGGAGGATTGACAGTAACAGTTTGGTTGGCGGAACCAGTCTGCTGCGCTGGATCGACGGCGATGATGGTGACGATGTAGGAACCCGGCGTGAAATAAGTGTGCGTCGCAGTTGGACCGGGCGAAGAGCTGTCGTCACCCCAATCGATCGTCGTCGGAAGGTTGGGCACACCGGCTTCGGTACAGCTGCCATTCGCCGAGACAGTGAGCGGAGCGCTGCCGACCGTCGGTGTAACGGCGAGCGTACAAGTCGGGCCGGTAAGTCCGGCGAAGGCTGGCATAGCGGCGGCGAACAACAGAACGGCCAAAAACAGACAGGACTTTCCACTCATCTTCATCGACTGCCCCTCAAATCCCCACAGTGAACTACACTCGGCTTTATGAATTAGCGCGGTTGAATAAGTAGTTTTGACTCGAGCGAGATAGTACACAAATCGACTATTCGGCTCGGCAGAAAAATATGTGGGGCGGATATTACCACGGAGCATGTACCGGTTCATTACACGACGTGGTTCCTGAGCGCGGGGCGAATCGACCAGGCATGGCATGAAACGCGCGGTTTTGCAGAATGGATGCGGGAATGTAAACTCATCGGCCATGAATTCCGCCCCAACAATTCTTTGCCTGGCCAGCTATGAAAAAGGCTTTGACTTCCTTCGGGAGGCGAAGGCACAAGGCTGCCGCGTGCTTCTGCTCACTTCGGAGAGCCTTCGTAACAAGGCTGCCTGGCCGCACGAGAGCATTGATGAAATCTTTTACATGCCCGACGTGAACCATGCCTGGAACCGTGAGCATGTGATCCTCGCGATCAGCCATCTGGCGAAGACGACGCAGATCGATTTGATCGTGCCGCTGGACGACTTTGATCTCGAGACAGCAGCTGCCCTGCGCGAACATCTGCGCATCCCCGGAATGGGCGAGACGACGACGCGTTACTTCCGCGACAAACTGGCCATGCGCGCCAGGGCGCAGAATGCAGGATTGCCGGTGCCGGAGTTCGTGCAGGTTCTGAACCGCGATCGATTAAGCGAGTACATGAAGAAGATTCCCGCGCCTTGGGTGCTGAAGCCGCGCTCGCAGGCGGGTGCGATCGGGATCAAGAAGATCCGCAGCGAGCAAGAGCTTTGGGACGCGGCAGATAAGTTGGGCGATCAGCAGTCGTTTTACGTGCTGGAGCGCTATGTTCCGGGCGACATCTTCCACGTGGACTCGATCTTCTTCGACAAGAAGATGCTGGCGGCGGTGCCGAGCAAATATGGCGCGCCGCCAATGGATGTGTCGCACGGCGGCGGCGTGTTCACGAGCCGGACGCTCGCGCCAGATTCGTCAGAAGCGAAGGCGCTGTTGAAGTTGAATGAAGACGTGCTGAAGGCATTCGGGCTAGTGCGCGGCGTGTCGCATACGGAATTCATCCGCGGCAAAGAAGATGGAAAGTTCTACTTTCTGGAGACGTCGGCGCGTGTGGGCGGAGCGAATCTGGCAGAGATGATCGAGGCTGCTACGGGCGTGAACATGTGGCGCGAGTGGGCGAAGATCGAAGTGGCGGGCGAGAAGGGAAGTTACTCGGCGCCGAAGTTGAACAAAGACTTTGCCGGAATCCTTGTGTCGCTCTCACGGCAGGAATGGCCGGAGACTTCGCAGTTCAACGATCCCGAAGTCGTATGGAGGATGAAAAAGCCAAATCACATCGGGCTGATCGTGAAGTCAGCGAAAGCGGCGAGAGTAGAGGAGTTGCTGGCGCAATACATCAAGCGGATCGAGGCGGAGTACATGGCGTCGGCGCCGGCGGCAGAGAAGGCCATGCACTGACGCCTGACTTACTTTGCCGGAAATAGATATTCCAGCATCGGTCCTACACGTTCGGCCCAGGCGGATTCTTCGTGGGCGGCGTCTTTGGCTTCTGTGTACTTAAGATCAGTGTCTTCGGTCCATCCGCGGGATTTCAATACATCGCGAAGCTGGCGGATGTCTTCGAGTGTGTCGAGGCCTTCACGGGTCCCGATGTCGAGCCAGAGGTTGAGGCGCGGCTTAGGCTGCGCTTCTTTGAACATTCGGGTAATGAGGCGCTTGTCCCACCAGGCAGACGGCGACATGGCGGCGAGTTTGCTGAAGACGTCGGGGCAAACGAGCCCGGCGTAGAGCGTAAAGAGTCCGCCTAGCGACGAGCCACCGATTCCTGTGTTTTTCGCGCAGGTCAGAGTGCGATAGGTCTTGTCGATGAACGGCTTGATCTCTTCGGTGAGCGCACGGAGATATTGGGTGGCTTTGCCGCCCTTGCGCTTGGAGTCTTTGGTCGGCGTGTATTCGTCCACGCGCTTTTCGCCAGCGTGATAGACACCGACTATGATCAGCGGTTCGACTCGACCTTCGCGTATGAGCACTTCGGCCGTCTGATCGACGCGCCAGTGCTTGCCCGGAACGTAGGCAGTCGCTGGGTCGAAAAGGTTTTGGCCGTCCTGCAAGTAAAGGACTGGGTAGCGACGCTCGGGTTCGAGGTCGTATCCGGCGGGAACGTAAACGATGAGTTCGCGTTCGCCCCCGAGAAGCTTGCTGGTGATGGTATGCCGCCGGAGGTCGGTTGTTTCGAGAACTTCGGCGAGGCCGACAGGTGGTTGCATGTCGGGGGTAATGATTTCCGTAGCCATCTTTTT
>DASTGW010000141.1:0-14022 GCA_035718705.1 Terriglobales bacterium
GAATGGGATCCTCACCAACGACGACAGGTTGCGAGTTGCGCGCCCCGCACGGACTGAACCGGAATGAAGCGCTTCGTTCTTTTCATCTTCTTATCATGGTTGAGTCAATTCGCATTTGCTGGTGGCCCGTTGTTTGTGGCCGGGAGTAGCAGCTTTCAGGCAGGGCTGGCGGGAACACCGATTACCTGGGCCAATGGTCAGGTGAACTACTACACCGACCAAGGCGGCCTGAGTCCGTTGCTTTCGAACGCGGCCGCAAATCAGATGGTGGCCGATGCGTTTGCAAAGTGGACTGCGATCTCGACTGCTGCAGTGTCGGCAACCCGAGTTGGAAGCCTTAATGTAGATGTGAATGCGACCAACGTCACGCTCATTCAGGGTGCGCTGTCGTTGCCGAACGACTTGCTGCCGAACTCCGGGAAGCCACTGGCGATCGTCTATGACTACGACGGAAGAGTATTTGATACGCTGCTCGGCGCTGGCGCTGGTGCGCCTGAATTGTGTGAGACCAACGCCATCCATGTTGTGACGGACAAAATTTCCGACGATGCGCACTTCGCACACGCCATCGTCTTTCTGAATGGTAACTGTGCGAAATATGCGTCAGACCTGCCAATCCTTCGTTACAAGCTGATGCGAGCTCTTGGTCAGGTGCTTGGTCTCGACTATTCGCAGCTTAATGACAACGTCGTGACCGGCACGCCGGGCCCGTCGCTCGACGATTACGCCGGATTTCCCCTGATGCATCCGCTCGCCGTGCTGTGCAATGAATATGCGTGCCAACTGGACGCCGAGCAGCCGCGCATGGATGACCGCGCCGCGTTGTCGCGACTGTATCCCGTCACAACCGCGAATCTGGCTGCAGGTAAGCAGGTATTTCGCGACACGACCGCCCGCGTGTACGGCATCGTACGGTTTCCAGCGTGGAAAGGAACACTGGGGCAGGGGATGCAGGGTGTAGATGTCGTCGCACGGATGATTGACCCCATCACCGGGCGGGTTTCGCGCCGGTACGCGGCATCGTCGGTATCGGGATTTCTTTTCCGGGGTCGCGCGGGAAATCCTATCACCGGATACTTCGACATTCTCGGCAGGCGTTTGGATATGTATGGAAGCAACGATCCAACGCTGGAAGGCTTCTACGATCTTTCCGGTCTCGAAGTTCCAGCTGGCCATTCGAGTGTCACCTACGAGATCAGCGTTGACGGAGTGAATCCGCTGTACGTGGATTCGAACAGCGTGGGACCTTACAAGCAGGGGCAGGTTGCGCCGTCAGGATCATTTGCACCGGTGCGAGTCACCGTCTCCAAAGGAGGGGAAGTTGCACAGGATATTTCTATGCAGAAAGCCGCGAACGAAGCGGCAGATTCTCTTGAGCCGCATAGCTTCCTCTTCCCTGCCGCGATGCCCGGCAGCGGCACCTGGACGGCCTCGATCAGCGGATACGGAGACGTTGATTACTACTACTTCTCCGCGCGCGCGAACCGATCGTTCACCCTCGATGTAGTCGCGCTGGACGCAAACCGCGTGCCCTCGACGACCAAACTGCAGCCCGTAGTTGGGATTTGGGCTGGTAGCGATCCGGAAGATTCGCCGCGGTTCTTCGAGGACTACTTCAATTCCTCAGTTCTGGGCATTACGCGACTGCAAGCGGCAGTCATCGGCAACAGTGAATACAAGCTTGGCATAGCTGACTCGCGTGGTGATGGGCGTCCAGACTTCCAGTACCAGGCGCGTTTACTTTACGCGGACGACATTGCTCCTTCGCGGGCGAGCGTACGCGGTGGAACCGCGATCGTGCTGAGTGGCACGGGGTTTTCGAGCACCATGCAAGTGTCGGTCGGATCAGCGCCAGTTAACGCCATCACCGTAAGTCCGAATCGCATTACGTTTAACACACCCGAATTGCCGGACGGCACGTACACGCTTGTGGTTCGCGACACGCTGACCGGAGCCGCGGCGCAGATCGACAACGCACTTCGCGTCGGCGGAGCGGATGCACGGTTGACATTGCTCAGCGGCGGCAATCCGCAGGTGCCGGTTGGGACGCAGGCGCCCAATCCTATGCGCGTACAGGTGGTGGATAGCTACACGGGCGAGCCGGTCGCGGGTGCGACCGTGATGTTCAGTACGCCACCTTCGGCGGCAATTGTCGGTTGCGCCGTGAACCCATGCCCGTTCGTCAGCGACCAGAATGGATCAGTGAATGCGGCAGTGGTGATCAAGGCGGCGGGAGCGAGTGTTATTACGGCTGCACTGGCGAGTGGATCGAATGTGAACACCACGATCAATGGGATCGCGGCGCCGCTCGAAATTTCGATTGCGAATCCGTCGATCAATGTCGGATTAGGCGTGTCGGCCACGGTTTCTGTGACGGCAACGGTCGTTGCCAACGGAGTGCCAACGATCGGCAAGACGGTCAACTTCCTGCTGAACAGCGGCACGGCGACCATTGCGCCGGGCTCGGCCGTAACCGACGCTGCCGGTAACGCAAGCACGGACGTTTCGCTCGGCAGTATCTCTTCTGATGTGAACATCAGCGCCTGTGTCGCGCCAGACAATGCTCCGTGCCGCACAGTGGTCATTCATGCCGTGCCAATGTCGAGCCTGGTGATTCAACGGGTGAGCGGAGACCTGCAATCGGTTGGTGTGGGGCAGGCCTTCGCGCCGGTAATTGTTCGTGTGCTCGATACCAGCGGGAATCCGGTGCTGGGAGTGCCGGTTACATTCATCGCGGACGTTTACCGGGCTGCAACTGACACGGTACAAGTTCATCAAGGCGAGGTGGTGACTTCCACGCGCGACGAGATCGTTGTGCTCGCAACTTCGGTTCAAAGCACCACGTCCGATGTTTTCGGGCTGGCGACGTTAAACTTCAACGCCGGCCAAAATCAACCAGTGCAGGTGGCGGTGCGGGCCGTGGCGGGGACTTCCGTACTGAATCTGAATCTACAGACCGTTTGGGCGCAGAGCCCGACGACTCCTGTGCCGGGCTCTGCCAGTATCCCAACTACTTCTTCAAATACGAATCGACCCACTCATTCACTGTCTTGTACCAAAGCTGGCTGTTCTGCGGCTTCAAAATCCAGTGCCCTTCGTCGGGGAAGTAAAGCATCTTCGACGGCACCTTTAATCGCTGAAGATAAGTAAAGAGCTGGAAGCCTTCACTGACGTCGAGCCGATAGTCGAGCTGACTGTGCACGACTAGTGTCGGCGTCTTGAATGACGTGGCGAAGTTGCTCGGCGACCACTTCTCGTACATCTTGCGGTTCGTCCACGGCGTTCCGAGGAATTCCGATTCAGGGAACCACAACTCTTCGGTGGTGCCGTAGGCTGAGATGGTGTTGAACATGCCGTCGTGTGTGACCAGGCACTTGAAGCGAGTGCTGTGGCCGAGGATCCAATCGACGGCGTAGCCGCCATAGCTCGCGCCCATCGCGCATTCACGGTCTTTGTCGATGAAGGAGTAAGTATTCTCGGCGTAGTCGAGGCCATTCATCAGGTCGACGTATGGTTTACCACCCCAGTCGCCGAGGATGCCTTCGGTGAACTTCTGGCCGTAGCCGACCGAGCCACGCGGGTTGATCATCACCACGACGTAACCATCGGCGGCGAAGAGTTCGGCGTTCCAGCGATAGGTCCAGGAATCTCCCCAAGCGCCTTCCGGGCCGCCATGGATTAGGAATTTCACCGGATACTTTTTGCTGGCA
Source organism: Terriglobales bacterium (assembly GCA_035718705.1). Taxonomy (GTDB): domain Bacteria; phylum Acidobacteriota; class Terriglobia; order Terriglobales; family Acidobacteriaceae; genus DATMXP01. The sequence goes on from DASTGW010000141.1 coordinate 3,711, forward strand.
TCGAAGTTTGGCGGCTTCACCAGGAAGCCCTGCACTTTTGTCTTCGCTGCACCAGTAAACCAGAACGGCTCGAGCGGCGACATCGCGATCTGCGACAGCACGCCGTCGTTCATGTGCGTGAGCTGTGTTTTAGCCGCGGCGGAGGATCCGTTGTCGCGGATCGAAAACAGCTCAGCCGGAGCCATGATCGACATGCCGCTGACGGTGATCGTATGTCCGTCCTTTGCGACTTGGGGAGCGTCGAACTCGCCGTCCGCGACCTTCACCGGCTTGTCACCGTTGATGCCAATGCGATAGAGCGGTGCGGAGCCCTGCCACTCGGAGATGAAGTAGATCTTCTGCGAATCAGGAGCCCAGTCGAAGGCGTCCACCCACTGATCGAAGTCTTCGGTTAGGTTCTTGATCTCACCGGACTGGCGGTTGTAGATGACGAGGCGGAACTTGTCGCTCTCATGTCCGTTGAGCTTCTGCATGCGCCAGGCGATCCATTTGCCGTCGGGCGAGTAGAGGGGTGTCGAGTCGCTGCCCGGACTATTGCTGATCTTTTTCGGCGTGCCGCCCGCCGTCGGGATGATGAAGATCTCGTTGTTGGTACTGGCAGCGGGCTGCTCATCGATGTTGCTGGTGAACGCGACTTCCTTGCTGTCGGGCGAGAAGCCGTAAAGTGCTTGTCCGCCAAGGCTGAAGGGAGGCACGTCGTGATCACCTGGGGTGAGGTCGCGGGCGGTGCCGCCTTCCGACGGAACCACGAACAGATGCGTGCGCTTGCCGTACTTAAACGTTGTCCAATGGCGGTAAAGCAGGTGCGTGAAGATTTGTGCCTTTACTTTGGAGTTCGTGCGCTCATCGTTGCGCTGCTTGTTGCAGGCGTCGTCGGCGCAATCGGCGAATACTTCCGACGTGAAGAGAATAGTCTTTCCGTCAGGTGACCAGAGAGCGCCGTCGGCCCCGGTTGAGATGGTCGTTACCTTGCGCGGATCGGAGAGCATTCCGGCAGTCGCATCGAAATCGCTGACCCACACCTGAGTTTCCCCATCGCGCGCGGCAAGGAAGAGCACCTGCTTGCCGTCGGGCGACCAGCGTGGCGCGTCTTCACCGGTGCCGTTTGTCAACTGCTTGGCATCCCCGCCGGCAGCCGGAATCAGCCATAGATGAGACGTTTTGCTGTTCTTCTCCAGGTTGACGTCCATCGTGGAGAAGATCACCCACTTGTCGTCAGGCGAAAGGATGGGATCGCCGACGCGCTTGAGCGACATCATGTCCTGAAATGTGAATGGACGTTTCTGCTGGGCAAAAGCCGTGGGAACCAGGGCGAGGAGTATAAGGAAAATACGACGAAGCATGAAGCCTCCAGACAAACGGAAAAGTTTATCAGGAGACGGAAATCACAGAGTGAGGGCGGTCACACGTCGAGTGTTAACGCGAGTTCCTGCTGGGCGACTGGCACCTCGATGGTTACGCCTGCGCCGTGCGGCTGCACGTTGAAGGCGCGGATGTCGCCGCCATGCTGCTTCAGGATGCCGTAGCAGACGCTCAGCCCGAGGCCGGGGCCTTTGCCGACGCCCTTAGTCGTGAAGAACGGATCGAAAACCTTTTCGGGATCCTGGAAGCCAACACCTGTATCGCTCACGGTGATGCTGACAATACCGTGGTTAAGATTGCCGCGCACGGTCACGCGCTTGTCGTCGCTGTTGTCGACGGCGTCGAATGCGTTGTTCAGCAGGTTTAGCAGCACCTGCTTGAGCTGTGTCTCGTCGAAGCGCACGCGCGGCATGTCTTTTTCGATCTCGACGTCCAACTTGATGCCGCGGCTCTTCGCCTGGTACGACCACAGCTTCAGCACTTCGTCGAGCGTGTGATTGACGGAGAGCAAGCGGCGCTCGGCTTTGTCCTGCTTGGCGAAGCGAACCAGGTTTTCGATGATGCGCTTCATGCGTGTGCTCTCGCGCTGGATGATGCCGGCCTGGTGCTTGACCTGTGGATCTTCGCTGGTTTCAGCCATGATCTCGGAGTAGCCGAGTACGGCCGTCAAAGGATTGTTCAACTCGTGCGCCATGCCGGCCACCAGCTGTCCGATGCCGGCAAGCTTTTCCGTGCGCACCAGTTCGCGCTGCAGGTAGGCGCGATCTATGGCCACGCCAAGGTCATCAGCCAACAGTTCGAGCTTTGACATCTCGGCGGAATTGATACGCGTTAGTTCACGCGGCTCGTCCAGCGAAAAGAATCCGACGAAGTGTCCTTTCGGCGAACGGATGGGGACCAGCAGTTCGTCTCCCTGCTGCCAGAACGGATTGCTGCCGAAGTCCTTTGTACCCTCAATCGCTCCGAAGGGCTTCAGCTGCTCGCGCGAGAAGATGAACGATGTGCGTCCGACCTTACGGCCCGTCTCACTCAGGATGCCGATCTGTTCGGTCGTGAGTTCACGGACGGAAACTTCGAGTTTCACCGCAACTTCGATCCCAATGCCGGCGGTGCCGGCCAAGTACATTTTCTGCTGCTCGTCGGCGAGAAGGACCGCCACTCTCTGAAACGTTGTGACAGTAGTGATGACCTGGGCGATCTGTCCGCAGAGCGAACGAACGTCTTCGCCTGTCAGCAAGCGCGACGTCACTTCGGCAAAGCTTTCCAGTTGCTGGTTGAGCGCGCGTTCGCGCTCACTCATGTTCTCCGACGTGAGCTTCTCGTCCTCGAGCAGCACCAGGATCATGCCGAAGCCGAGAATGTACTTAGGCACGTTCCAGAACTCGCTGAACTCCCCGAAGCTATTGGAAACGGCCGGGAAGAACGCGGACAAGCCGTACACCATGGCCCAACCGGCAAAGCCGAAGAACATTGTGACCACGCCGGAGCTCACGCGCTTGTAAACCCGCACATGCAGGACGCCGGCCAGAAGGAACATCCACATCAGGGCCAGCAGGACTGGGAACTCGACGAACCCGCGCACCACCTGCACAACGGAATATGCGCCGCTCAGGGCGAAGCCGACGTAGAGTACGATGGCGGGTGACCAATCCCATTTGCGGGTTGCGAAGAAGGCGATGGTTCCGAAGTACATCACCGCTGTAGCGAAAGCTGAGATCCACGCGCCTTCTCTTCCCAGCGCGGTGACGCAACTAAGGACGACGGCGGGGGTTCCTAAAATAAGGAAGAGCTTCCGGCGAGGGTCCGGGAGTTCGGCAATGGGTGAGGCTGCGACGGCGAAAGAAATCCCGGCGAACAGGATTAAAGTAAGATCAGCAGCTGTGGTGAACCAGTGCGGCAGGGCAATGGCTTCTTCCAGCAGTCTTACGGCAAAATGGAAGACGATCAGCCCCCATCCCCAGACCCAAAGGCGAACGCGCATGGAGCTATGCTTACGACAGGTGATAAGAAACACCGCCGCCAGCGTCCCAAGCACGATCGTCGAGGGCAACTTCTGGAGTAGAGCTGTCATGCTGCCAAGGAGACCCACAGTACCGACAATAGTTTCTTACCGGAAGGCTGCGAACGGAAGTTTCCAGCGTGGTTCTCAGGTCGCACCCAACCGCTAACTATTGGCATCTAAAGAAGTAATTCGAGTTCATCGCTTATGACAACTAGTTTATCGTTCCGCCGCCTTACTTCTGTTCTAGTCCCGGCCTTGCTTTTGCTGATGGCGCAGGCGCTTTTGGCCGATGACCGTGGCGAAGGCCCGCTCGACAAGAGCGAACCGCAGGGCATTTCCATCCAGGAAATCATCCAGAAATTCGCGGCTAAAGAGAAAGAGTTCAAGCAGGCGCGCGAGAACTACACCTGGCGCCAGGACGTGAAGGTGAATGACATGGACGGCAACACCGTCCTTGGCGAATACCGCCAGGTGACCGACATTCTGTTCGACGACAAAGGCCGCCGCCAGGAGCAGGTGGTATTTGCTCCGCAGCCGACACTGAAAAACATCAGCATGACCCCCGAGGACTTTGCCGATATCGAGCACCGGTTGCCCTTTGTACTCACCTCCGATGAGATACAGGACTACGACATTCTTTATGTCGGCCAGCAACAGGAAGACGAGATTCACACCTACGTTTTCGATATCGCACCCAAGAAGATTGACAAAGGCCGTCGCTATTTCCAGGGACGCATCTGGGTCGACGACCATGACTTTCAGATCGTGAAGACCCACGGCAAGAACGTTCCTGACATTACGAATAAGAATAACGACAATCTCTTCCCTGCTTTCACCACCTGGCGCGAGCAGATCGACGGTAAGTATTGGTTTCCGACGTTCACCAAGGTCGATGACACTCTGCACTTCAAGACCGGCGACGTTCGGGTGAAACAGATTGTGAAATACGAAAACTACAAGCGCTTCGGCTCCAAGGTGAAGATCACCTACGAAGGCCAGGACATCGGCGCCAACGAAAATCCTCAGCAACCACAGCAACCTCAGCAGGCGCAGGGTCAGCAGGCGCAGGGTCAGCAGCCGCAGGGTCAGCAGCCGCAGCAAAGCCCTAAGAAATAAGTCGAACCTTGCAAAAAGGCCGGTCTTCGGACCGGCCTTTGCTTTTGCCCCGTTTGTGACCAGAGTCGCATCATTTCGTCCCTAAATGCTATTGTGTCTGGCTCACTACTGTTCGTAGTTGCAGACATACATAGCGGAGGATGGGAATGCGAACACTCCTGGGCTTTATGCTCAGCTTGGCCTGCGTCGGGATCGTGCAGGCGCAAACCGCGGAAGAATTGGTAGCTAAGAACCTGGAAGCCAAGGGTGGCGTACCAGCCATCAAGGCGCTCACCACCCTGCGCATGACGGGCAAGTTTCAGCAGGGCACCTTCAACGCGCCAACCATCACTGAAACCAAGGCTCCCGATCTGATGCGGCAGTCGCTCACGATCCAGGGAATGACTGCTGTCCAAGCCTACGACGGCAAAGCCGCCTGGCAGATCCAGCCGTTCGGCGGCCGCAAAGACCCCGAATTGATGGGCGAAGACGACGCACGCAGCTTCATCGACGATTCCGACTTCTACGGGCCGCTGGTCGATTATCAGCAGAAAGGGAATCGCGTTGAATATCTCGGTAAGGAACTCGTCGATGGCGACGACGCCCTGCGTTTGCAAGTCACGCTCAAGAATGGCGACATCTACAACTATTACCTAGATCCTGACACCTTCCTTGAAATCCGCATCGACAAGCAGACGTTCATTCGCGGTGCTGTCCAGGAGACCGTGACTGACGTAGGCTCCTACAAGAAGGTGAATAACGTTTACTTCCCCTTCTCGGTGGAAAGCTGGCCAAAAGCGAGTCCTGGCGATCGCAACCAGGTCACCTACGACAAGATCGAAGCCAACGTCGCTTTGAATGACTCGATGTTCCAGATGCCTTCCGTGACACCGACTAATCCTCCGCAGACACATGCCGAACCTCCCGTGCCGGGAGCAAAGACTCCGCAGAAGAAAGCGGAGCCGCCCAAGCCCAAACCTCCGGCGAAGCCGTAACTCGCACGTTATTTATCAATCACGACTTCGACTGAGGAGAACATATACATGCAACGCAATTTTCTGATTCTTGCCATTCTGCTTCTGGCCACATTCGCCGCGGCCCAACAAACTCCAGCGACACCGGTCCGCTTTGACTCGGGCGCGATCTCCGGCCTGCCGATTCGCAATATCGGCTCGGCAGCGATGAGCGGCCGCATCGCGGCTGTCACGGCGCGCAATGAAGATGGACGTTTGACAATCTTTGTCGGCTCGGCCAGCGGCGGGGTGTGGAAGTCCATCAATGGCGGCACCACTTTCAAACCTGTCTTCGACAACCAGGACGTTCAATCGATCGGCGCCGTAACCATCGATCCCTCAAATCCAAAAACGGTTTGGGTTGGCACGGGCGAAAGCTGGGCGCGCAACAGCGTCTCCATCGGCGACGGCGTGTACAAATCCACCGATGGCGGCGAGAACTGGACCAACGTTGGCCTGAAGAATTCGGAACACATCGCGAAGATCCTGGTGGATCCGAAGAATGGCAACAACGTACTCGTCTGCGCGATGGGTCCCATCTGGAGCGATGGTGACGAGCGCGGCGTGTACAAGACATCCGACGGCGGCAAGACCTGGCACAAGGTACTTGCGGGAGCGAACCCCGCCACCGGCTGCTCGATGTTGTCGATGGCCGCTTCCGAGCCAAACACCGTCTATGCCACCATGTGGGATTTCCGGCGCCAGGCATGGACGTTCCGCTCGGGCGGTCCCGGCAGCGGGATTTTCAAATCGACCGATGGCGGCGAGCACTGGACGGAGATCAACCAGCAGAACGCGAAGGGACTCCCCAACAAGCCCTACGGTCGCATCGCAATTGCGGTGGCTCCATCGAAGCCGCAAACCGTGTACGCGATGATCGAGTCGGAAAAGAGCGCGCTCTATCGTTCCGACGACGGCGGTCAGTCATGGACGCGCGGCGATGCCAGCCAGTTCATGATTTGGCGTCCGTTCTATTTTGCGAACCTGATTGTCGATCCGAAAAATCCTGAGAAGCTTTTCAAAGTGGATGGCCCGCTGCTCGTCAGCGTGAACGGCGGACGCAGTTTCAACAGCACCGCCAACTCCGGCCACGGCGATCACCACGACATGTGGATCGACCCTGATAATCCAAACACGGTTTTCACTGGGGACGATGGCGGCTTCTGGCGCAGCCTCGACGGGGGCACGCGGTGGGAGCACATGATGAACCTGCCGGTTTCGCAGTTCTATCACGTGAGCGTCGACAACGATATTCCCTACCACGTGTACGGCGGATTGCAGGACAACAGTTCCTGGGTCGGCGACTCTGCCTATCCAGGCGGAATCGGTAATCCGCAGTGGGAAAACATGTACGGCGGCGACGGCTTCTGGATGTGGGAGGACCCCTCCGATCCGAATTACCTCTACGCAGAAGCGCAAGGCGGAGAAATCGGCCGCGTGAATCGACACACGCATGAACTACGCCCCATCAAGCCGTACGCGCAATACGGCGAGAAGAAGCTTCGCTTCAACTGGAATACGCCCATCCAGATGAGCCCCAACGAAAAGGGCACCATCTACCTGGGCTCGCAATTCCTGTATCGTTCGCGTGATCATGGGCAATCGTGGGAACGCATTTCTCCCGACCTAAGCACGAACGATCCTGAGAAGCAGAAGCAGGAAGAATCGGGCGGCGTAACCATCGACAACTCTGCTGCGGAAATGAACACCACTATCTACTCGATCTCGGAGTCGCCGAAGAACGGACAGCTCATGTGGGCCGGCACCGACGACGGCAATCTGCAGATCACGCGCGATGGCGGCAAGAACTGGACGAACGTTGCTTCCAACCTGCCGGGCGTGGCGCAGCCGTCGTGGATTTCGTGGGTAGAGGCCAGCCGCTACGAAGAAGGCACGGCTTACACCACGGTCGATCGGCACAGCTCGGGCGACATGAAGCCGTATCTCTTTAAGACCGCTGACTACGGGAAGACCTGGACCGCGCTTCCACTTGAGAGTGTTCGCGGCTACGCGCACGTGATCAAGGAAGACACGGTGAATCCGAACCTGCTCTTCCTTGGCACCGAATTCGGTCTTTGGGTGAGCATCGACGGTGGCCAGCGCTGGATGCAGTTCAAAGGCTCGAACTTCCCCGATGTCGCCGTGCGCGACGTGGTGGTACACCCGCGCGACTCTGACTTGATTCTTGCGACTCATGGGCGCGGCATCTGGATCGTCGATGACATCACGCCTCTTCGTAATCTGACGCCGCAGCTTATGGCGGAAGAAGCCGGGTTCCTCCCCATGCCACCGGCGGTGCAGCGGATGGAGACCTTCGGTGGATGGCCGTATGGCGATGCAGCTTTTGTCGGCGAAACCCGCTCCACCGCGGCCTTCATTCCCTACTACCAGAAGACGCGCCACATATTCGGCGATTTGAAGATCGAGGTCTTCGACGACCAGGGCAAGTTGATCGACACTGTACCCAGCAGCAAGCATCGTGGCGTGAACCGCGCAGTTTGGAATATGCACGTGCGTCCGCCAAAGACTCCTCCCGCGGCCTCGGCGATGTTCCAGACAGCGGTTGGCCCGCGCGTCGTCCCCGGCACCTATACGGTGAAGATGACCAAGGGCGATAAGACGTACACGTCGAAGCTCAATGTAGTGCTCGATCCGCGCGCGAAATTCACGGTGGAAGATCGCCGCACCAACTTTGATCTGGCTATGAAGATCGGCAACACGCTTAACCACATGAGCTGGGCCGTGGATGCCATCGTCGGTCTTCGTAACACGGCTAACCAGTATTCCTCACAGCTGAAGGCGAATGATCCGCTTCGAGCGAAGCTGGCAGATCTGGCAAGTAAGGCTGACGCAATTCGCGGGAAGATTGTCGCCACCAAAGAGGGTGGCGCCATCACCGGCGAGGAGCGTCTGCGCGAGTACACGGGCACGCTCTACGGTGACGTCACCAACTACGAAGGGCGTCCGACGAACGAAGAGGTTGCGCGCGCTGATGTGCTGAGCCGCGAACTGGAAGACGTGATCAAGGAATTCCAGGGACTTACAGCTCAGAACTTGCCCGTAATCAACAAGCAACTTTCCTCGAAGAAGCTGAAGCCCATTTCCGTGGTGACGGAAGCGGAGTGGCAGGCGGCTCAACAGCAGGAGGAAGGCGGCAACGCGGGAAAGAGCGAAGGCCGCTTCGAACGCGACTGAGCTTTTGTCGGTGAACACAGCGCGGACTTCGGTCCGCGCTTTTTATTTTCCAGACGCACTCTCCGCCAGCGCGCCATTGCTCCTGGCCCACTCTACAAACCCTGCCGGAGCATTCTTCACCGACGAGATATCGGCGCCCTTCACGCTAACCAGGTCCTTCCAGCCAATGTTCTTAAGGTCCGCGTTGCGCAGGTCGGCGCCCGCAAGGTTTGATCCGGTGAGGTCGGCGTCTTGCAGGTTGGCGCCGTTCAAATCGATGTCGTTCATCTCCGCCTCCTGCAACTTCGCGTGAGAGAGGTTAGCCTCGCGCAGATTCGTGCCGGTCAAATTGGCGTTGATCAGGTTTGCCGATGAAAAGGATCCGTTGCGCACGTCTGCATTATGAAAGTTGGCTCGCACCAGCGACGCATGATCGAGATGCACCCCACGCAGGAAAGCCCCGGACACGTCCACACCGGTCAGGGAAACGTGATCTTTTGTCAGTTGCTCGAGAGCCTCAATTCGTCCGCCGTTGCCGCCTTTCCCCTGCGCCGTGTTGATCACCTGCCACGCCTGGTAGTGACGCTGCATCGTGCGATTACCGGTATCGGCGAAATAGAAGATCACGGCAATCAGCATGGAGATACTGGCCAGGGGCGAGTACCAACTGCTGAGGTGATGAGCACTCCAGTGGAAAGCATAACGGACCGGCGCAATCCGGGGACTCACTTGCTGGCGGTATTCCTCAAACGTCAACGGACGCGGCAACGAAGCATGCGACATCGGGAAGCACTCCTATCCGCGTTATCAGATTCCCTCTTTCACTGAAAGTGACAAAATTCCGCGAATGAGAAGAGCCCACTCGAAAGTGGGCTCTTCTTTTGTTGGCCGCTGACTGCTGGCCGCTGTCTTATACGTACTCGCTGGTCATAATGAACAGCGGCTTCATCTCGAAGCTCTTATAGTGCGGACGCAGACGTTCCGTGTTGTAGTGCTCCTTCACGTTCACGATCTTCTTCGACGCAGTTACCACCTCAATCGGAGCGTTGTCGTAGCGTCCGTTCTTGAGCACCACCAACCGGCCGTGCATACGGTTCAGAATCAAGTCGAGCGCGAGATTGCCATACGCCATGGGCGCAATGGAATCGATGGCATCCGGATCGCCGCCGCGCACCATGTACCCGAGCTTCTGCGTGATGCACTCGATCTTCTTCCCCTTGTTGAACTTCTTCGAAAGTGCGGTTAGCTGGTCGGCCACCTGTTCGCCGATGCCGCCCAATTTCTTATGGCCAAAAGCATCTTCTTCCTGCTTGGCAAAGACCATGTCGCCGCCTTCGAACATCGCGCCTTCCGAAATCAGCACCACCGAGTACCGGCTGGGGTTTTTGTAGCGATCCGCTACCATCAACTCCGTCAGTTGCTCGATGTTGAACTTGTGCTCGGGAATTACGCAGCGGTTCGCCGCGCCCGCCATTGTCGGCAACATCGCCGTGAAGCCGGCATAACGGCCGAATACTTCCAGCACCAGGAAGCGCTCGTGCGATCCGGCGGACGTACGCAGTATGTTCGCCATCTGGATGGTCCTCGACACGCATGTCGAAAACCCAATGCAGTAGTCGGTTCCGGGGACATCGTTGTCCATCGTCTTCGGAATAGCCACCACCTT
>DASTGW010000142.1:0-3837 GCA_035718705.1 Terriglobales bacterium
GTCATTCGGGTCCTTCGGCACCAGCAAGAGCTTGAGCTCTTCTTCCAAACGAGGAAGACGCTCTTCCAGTTGCGCCAGCTCCTGCTGCGCATACTCTTTGAGCTCGGCATCGGTCTCTGACGCAACCATCTCTTTACTTTCGGCGATGCCCTGTTTCAGATCCTTGTACTCGCGGTACTTCTCGTAGAGCTCCGAGATTTCCGCATGAGCTTTGGCAGTTTTCTGATACTTGGACGAGTCCGCCATCACCTCAGGCGATGAAAGCGCGTCGGTAAGTTCTTTGTATTTCGTTTCGAGATGATCCAATTTGTCGAACATGATTGCGTTCCTGCTACGGCCTTTTAATGCTACGGGAACTTACCACGAAGGTCACGAAGTACCACAAAGGCCATAGTGGCTCTTTGTGTCCTTGGTGGTCAGATTTCGTTGGAAATGGAGCAGGAATCGGGGGCAGGGCCCCTACGCCAGTACTAACTCGCCGCCGCGCTGTTTTTCTAATTCCATGGCTTCATTCAAAGCTTGGATCGCGCATTCGACCTGATCGTCACTCGGTTCTTTCGTGGTGATGCGTTGCAGCCAGAGTCCGGGAGCGGTCATCAATGCGAAGAGCGAACCGCGATGCTTGGCAGCGAAACGAATGATTTCGTACGACACGCCGGCGATTACCGGCAGCAGAGCAATGCGGATTCCGAAACGCGCCCAGAACGTCGTGACCGGCACCAGCATGTAGACGAAGATGCTGATCAGCATCACCGTCATCAGGAAGCTGGTCCCGCAGCGCGGATGGAATGTCGAATACTTCTGGACAGCGGCCGGCTGAAGCGGGTCCTTCGACTCAAACGCAAACACCGTCTTGTGTTCCGCGCCGTGGTACTGGTACACGCGCCGGATATCTGCGAACAGCGACACGCCCCAGATGAACAACAGGAACAGCGCAATGCGGATCACGCCATCGACCAGGTTGAACATGATCTGGCTGCTGAACGCCGGATAGTGGTTCTTCAGCGAGGTCGCCGCCAGCAGCGGCAGATACTTGTACATGAAGATGAAGAAGGCGACGGAGAAGATCGCGTTCACGGCGACTGCCCATCCGCTGATCTGGATGGTCTTCCCTTCCTCATTGACCGGCATCTCGCCCAAAGCTGCATTCGCGGAATACCGAAGGGCCTTGAAGCCCAGAGACATCGCGTAGCCGAGCGTCATCACGCCACGAACCACGGGCCAGCCCATCCACTTGTGTTTGTCAGACGGGCGCTCAAGCGGTTCGGAATGGCAGGTCATCTCGCCACTGGGTTTGCGCACAGCGATCCCCCACGCATGCGGAGAGCGCATCATCACGCCCTCAAGCACCGCCTGTCCGCCGACGAGGATCTCCTCTTCACCGCTTTCCAGCGCTGGCAGGAGCTGAACGGCAGTCATGAACCGCAGATATTGGCGCAGAATTCCCATGTGTTTATTGGATGACGGACACACCTCCGCCGTCTCAAGAAGCTTAGGGCAACTATAGCCGGGGGTCAATTGGGCAATCGGCGTAATCCGGCCGGCTTTCGCCCGCCTCCCGCACTATTTGTCTCGTTTTTCAGGCTCCGGACCTCCCCAGGGCGCGGACACATGTTCGTGCACTATCAACCACTTACCGTCCTTCTTCTGCCAGATAACGGTCCAACGGCCGACCAGGTTCACGGCATTCCCATTCTTCAGCTTGCCGTCCGCGGTGAACGTGGCCGTGCCCCATGCCCAATTGCCTGCCGTGTGAATTTTGGGCTCATCTTCGGGCCGAAGGGCGAGTTTGAACGTTTCGAATCCGGCCAGGACGTCCTTCGCGCCAGCCTGGTATTCGCTCCAGCCTTTGTATTGGACGGGAGCTATGTCGAAGAACACATCGTCTGGAGACTTGTCATAAAAAGCCGCAGCCTTCTCCGGACCTCCAGTGCTCCACGCTTCCAGGTTGGCGGCCATCAGTTGTTTGCTGGGAGCGTCGCCTGGTTTCGCCTGAGCGCTGGCCAGAACACTGATAAGAACAACTAGAAGAACGAACAATTTGCGCATGATTTCGCCTCCGGGTTGCGAACGATACGCGCAGCACTTAAGTTGAACAAGACGTTTTTTGTCGAATCATGAGCAACATCCCCGTTGACCCGAAGATTGCTGCGTTAAAGGAGGATCTTCGTCGTGTATTCCCCGCTGTGACTTACCACGGTCCCATTACTACCGCTGATGGCCGGTGGACTCCAGAACTCGACGACGACCAGGATGTGTACGAACACTTGAAGGGCTTAAGTTGGCCCCAGGCTCCGACCTCCCTAATGCTCCGGCAGCCAGATGGATACCTCCTGCTTGCGGACGCGGCATTCACAGCATTCTTACCCGCGTGGCTGATGTTGTCGCTGGAGAGAGCTGAGGAACACGAAGATGAGATCAGAGAGTTCCTGATCTACAGCTTTAGTTCAACCCTGCGGCAATTCAGGCTCCTAAACCCTGAGCAGCGCGAGCTTGTGCGATCGATCATCGCGGAATTTCACCTGCGGATTACGGATGCTTTCGTGAAGTCAAGCGCAAAGGAAGCACTGGAGTTGATCGACAGGTTGGCCCAACAGGACGCCACTTAGGCCCAAAACTCAGCAGTTTATTGACGCTGCTGCTTCAGACTCGCTATAATCCTAGGGTTTGCCTGTACTGCCAAGCCCCTTCTGGGGGAGCCGCGCCCGTCCTGGGCCTGCGGTGGAAAGTGCAAGCGTTTAATTCAGTCTCGGGCTGCGCCGTGGGCCGGCGCCGAGGGGAGGCATTATGTACGCGGTCATCCGCACCGGGGGAAAGCAGTATCGCGTCGCACCCGGCGATGTAATTCGAGTCGAAAAGCTTGCGCCCGCTGGCGGCGATTTCAAGTTTGACGAAGTCTTGGCTGTTTCTTCGGACGAAGGCAAAGTCTCGCGCCCCTCAGGCGGAGCCACCGTTAGCGCTCGCGTCCTCGGCGAAGGCCGCGGCGACAAGATCCTGGTCTTCCACTACAAGCGCAAAAAGCAGTACAAGAAGCTGCAGGGACACCGCCAGGCGTTCACCTCACTCCAGATCACCGAGATCAACGTGGACGGCCAGAGTTTCAAGGCCGACGAGGCGAAGCTGAAGCAGCCTGCAAAGCCCAAGGCCGAGAAGACCGCGGAAGCGGCTCCGGCGGCAAAGGCTTCCCGCAAGACCGCGCAGCCGAAAGCTGCCACAAAGACCGCTGCGAAAAAGACGACGGCGAAAAAGAAATAGTTGTTAGAGGGTCGAAGCGAAAGTCTTCGACCACGTATTTCACGAGATTGGATTTAAGTCATGGCACACAAAAAAGGTTTAGGTAGCTCCAGAAACGGCCGCGATTCGAATGCACAGCGGCTTGGCGTGAAAGTTTTCGGCGGACAGCTCGTTCCCGGCGGATCGATCATCATCCGCCAGCGCGGCACCCGCTATAAGCCCGGCATGAACGTCGGCCGCGGCAAGGACGACACCTTGTTCGCCAAGATCACCGGCACGGTAAAGTTCGTGGACAAGGGCTCCATGGGCAAGTTCGTCGTGGTCGAACCGGCCGAAGAAGCAAAGGCGTAGCTCCGAAACAAAAAGGACGAAGTGTTCTCACTTCGTCCTTCTTACATCGTCCTTCTGACTTTTTTCAGCTCATCTGCCCGTAATACACGTTCGTCGTATACTCCAGCACCACGTGCCCGCCCGTCTGCTGCTCGTCGAATAGCTGCTTCACTTTAGCCACCATCTCGCGATATCGCGGATGCCCCTCATTCGGCATGTACGACGCCGACGTCACTCGCTGCACGAATCCTTCTCGATCCAGTGCCTGGTTGT
>DASTGW010000143.1:0-7814 GCA_035718705.1 Terriglobales bacterium
TGGAATGCCAAGCTGGTGGCCAGTATTGCGGCCGAGGTGCTGGTCGGGAAGGAAGAAGAGCTTTTCGTTTTTCGCGAAGGACCACTTGAAGGCCGCGCCAGCGTTGCTCGAGGTGCAGACGAGTCCGCCCCGCTCGCCGCAGAAGGCTTTGATAGCGGCGGTGGAGTTCATGTAGGTGATTGGCGTGATGCCCTGACCTTCGTCGGTAGTGAGGCCGAGGCGGACGAACTGCTCCCACGCATCTTCGACCTGCGTGATTTCGGCCATGTCAGCCATGGAGCATCCGGCGTTGAGGTCGGGGAGGATCGTCTGCTGGCCGGGACGCGCGAGGACGTCGGCGGATTCGGCCATGAAATGCACGCCGCAAAAGACGATGTAACGGGCGTCGGTGAGAGCGGCGGCTTGGGAAAGCTTGTAGGAGTCCCCGGTGACGTCGGCGAAGCGGATGACTTCATCGCGCTGATAGTGGTGGCCAAGGATGACGACGTCGCGGCCAAGTCGATCGCGGGCCGCACGAATGCGCTCGTCCATGGTGTGATCGGGGAGAACGAGATAGTTGTCGAGAGAACATGCTGATGCGGTGGTGGCCATCGGTAACTCGCTTTCAGTCCGGCGCATTCTTTTGATCTCTTGAGCGCGGGACGGGGTTGTTGAAAGCTGCCTTCCTTGCGGAAGGCTTCTACCAGTTCCAGCAGGTCCACATTCCAGTTACGGACCGACCTGCGGGGTTGTTGGAGCCAGTAGTCAGCTCTTACTGCTAGTACAACTGATGCGCTGTCAGTGCAAAAGTCGCAATATCGGCGGCTTTTGCGAGGGCGCTGGGGATATTGTGCAGGAAGGGGCAGGAGGGAGGCAAGTTTCTTATCCGCCGATATGCACCATCGTCCTCGACGCGGGGACGAAGTCGGGTTCGCCGATGTGGTGGCGCGCTTCTTTTTGATCGACGACGGAGCGGATGTAGTCGGCGAGTTCGGAGTCGCTGTCGCCGCGGCGCAGGCGACGCAGCAGGTCGTGCTCGAAAACGCTGAAGAGGCAGGTGCGGATTTTGCCGTCGCTGGTGAGACGAATACGGCTGCAGTGTCCGCAGAAGGGATGGGAGACAGGGGCGATGATTCCGATTTCGCCGAGGCCGTCGGCGAAGCGATAGCGACGGGCGGTTTCGCTGCGCGCGTGCTCGATTTCTACAAGTGGGATGAAGTCGGCCATGGTGCGCAGGATTTCGTCGAGGGTGACGACGACGGCGGGTGTCCAGACGCGATCTTCCTCCAGCGGCATGAACTCGATGAAGCGGAGCACAATGCCTTCTTCACGCGCGAATTTGCCGAAGGGAATGATCTGATCCTCGTTAAAGCCCCGCAGCAGAACGCAGTTCACCTTCACCGGATCGAGCCCCACACGCTTGGCTTCACGGATTCCGGCCAGTACGCTCTCGTAGCCATTGGGTACGCGGGTGATGCGCGCGAAGTTGACGGGATCGACGGCGTCCATACTGACGGTGACGCGATTGAGTCCCGCGGACTTGAGCGGTGCGGCCATGTCGGCGAGGAGATGGCCGTTGGTGGTGATGGCGATGTCGAGTGGGCGACCGTGGATGGTGCGCAACTGAGCGAGCTCGCGCACAAAGTCGATAATTCCCTTGCGCAGCAAAGGCTCTCCGCCGGTGAGACGAACCTTCTCTATCCCAAGGGAGACGAAGATACGCGCCATGCGCAGGTAGTCCGCGAAGGGCAACTCCGCGTACTGGGCGCCGTCGTTTCCGGTGCGGCAATACACACACTTGTAATTGCAGCGATCGGTGATCGCGATGCGCAGGTCGGTGATAGCGCGACCGTGCTTGTCGATCAGCGAATTGGAGAGGGCGCTCATTCAGCCGTGACGCACAAGCTGCATAGATGTTTCGCTACGCTCAACATGACCTGGTTTTAACGAGTTTCGAGAGATGATGGAAAGTGGGCAGGCAAGTTTCGGCTGGCCGGCGTTTCCTTTCCAAACACGGGAGGCGCAGCCGTTTCCCGCTGCACCCTCGGCCGGTTACCCGGCACCGTCGCGGACGCCGTGGCCTGGAGCGGTAGGCGGTCGCGATCGGAAACTGTAATTACCTTAATAGATTCAACACAGAAAGCCAAGGAAGCTCATTTTTTGGCAGGTAAAAGCGAGCAAATCACGAAAGAGAACACCAAGGTAACCACTCAAATGTAAATGAATTTTTGCAAGTTCCGGGGGCTCAACTATGCTCTGCAGCACGGGTGATGATGCATGGCGCTATGTTCCCTCATATTTGGCCAGGATGATCGAACGGTCAAAATCCTGCGACTTCTGCTGGCAGACCTCGCGATCGAATCGATAATTACGTCCGACGCCGGGGTGGCGCAGATGGAACTCTGCCGCCGGAAATTCGATGGTATTTTCGCGAGCTGTGACAATGAAGAGGGTGCTACGCTCCTGCGGTCGATTAAGAGATCGAAGCACAACACCCGGGCCGTAGTCTTTGGATTCACGTCGTCGGAGAGAAATGCGACCCTGGCATTTGAGCTGGGCGCTCACTTCGCCATCGACAAGCCGCTGGTGGTTGCGAAAGTGAAGCGGACACTTAAGGCGGCTCACGGAATGATGATGCGAGAACAACGCATCCATTATCGTCACCCGGCGGCAGCCTACGTGACGGTGAAAGCGGATTCATTTTCGGTGAAAACTGCATCGATGTGCGACCTGAGCCAGGGCGGGGCACTTTTGCAGACGGCTACGGGATGTAAGAAGGGTCAATTCCTGCGCCTACGGTTCATATTGCCCGAGACAAGAACCGTGATTGAAACCGCGGCAAAGGTGACGTGGTCAGATCTGACAGGCAGAGTTGGGGTGAAGTTCCTCGACATGCAAGAGTTCGCCTCGCGCGAATTGAATGAGTGGGTGATCGATCGCTCGATGAAGGCGGAAGCATCGGATGCGGAACGTGCTGGAGTGAAGGTCGTCAGCCCCGCGGTCGATTTGAACGATGCAAAGTATGAGACTCCCTTGGGCATCGAGTTTGAGATCGTAGAGCCGCAACCGGAAGAGCAACTTGCTATTCCGCCTCGGCCAGCCATGCCGCAATTACCCCAAGCGCCCTTGAAGGTGCTCTCTTTTACACAGGCAAAGCCGGTGATCTCGCATGGGAAATGCGTACAGCTCAACGAAAAGGAAATCGCGGCAGAACTCGACGAAGAATTCAAGCTGAACGACGCGGTGCTGGTCTCCCTGACACTTCCGGACCAATCGACCACGATCCTGCACGCGCACGTGCGGCGCCAGGAAGGGCTCTGCTACGGTTTGGAGTTTGTTTCCCTGCCGGAGCAAGTGAGAGCATTGTTGAGCGGAAACTCGGCGTCCATAGCGGGCGACTAAACTACTTGGGTTGCTGAGCGACGGAAGGCTGAGAGGCTTTCTGTTGCTGGCGCTGTTGTTGCAACATTTGTTCGCGCAATATCTTCTGTTGGGCGGCCCGAAGCTGATAGGCCTTCAGGAACTCTTGCCTGGAGGGTTCTTCCTGTCTCGTGGCAAGCAATGCATTCCCGTACCAGAGGTGCGCCTCAGCATCGGCTGGTCGAAGCTGGATCGCCTTCTGCAACGATTTCACCGCCTCTGCAGGTTGCCGCGCGTTTACTTGCTCGATGCCGAGATTGAGCCAAGCTTCTTCAAAGAATTGATTTTTTGCGACAGCCTTTTGAAAGGCGGCGAGAGCTTGCGGGCGTTTATCCGCCTGCCGGTACATCAAACCAGCGTTATACCAGGAAGCGCCTGTATCGAGACCTGCTTCAGCGGCGTGGGTGTAGGCCGTTGCCGCCTCCTCCCATCGTTGCTGCTGAATGTAAACCGTGGCAAGGTTGTACCAGATACCCAGGTTCTTTGGCGTCAGCGTAAGCAGGATCTTGTATTCGCGTTCTGCGCTTGGGAGATCACTTTTGCGCAAGTACGCGTCCGCTAGATAGAGATGGACGAGCGGATCTTTCGGCTTGCGCAGTTCTATCGGCTTGAGCAGGGCAAGAGCGTCATCGGGTTTGTTGGCAGCGATCGCCTGTCGCGCCCGTTCGGCCGCGACGATGTAACCCTGCGTCTTCCACGTGATGAATGTCAGCGCGGCCAGGAACAGCAAAGCAATGATCGCCAGTCGCTCGCGAAATTCTGCCGACTTGCGTTCAGGGCCGAGGTGATGGCCGAGAGGAATTCCGACGAGAAGACCCGCGAAGAAACCACCGATGTGAGCTGCGTTATCAACGCCAGGTTTGACAAAGCCGTACGCGAGGTCAAAGGCCGCCCAAAGAACCAAAGTTAGAAGCACAGGACGAATGACGCGGCGTGGGAGTGGCAATTTGCCGACATAGAGCGTGGCAATTAACGCTCCCGATATTCCAAACAGCGCTCCGGAAGCTCCAGCACTGACGCTCAAGGGATTCCATAAGAGCGTTGCGAGACTGCCGACGATGCCTGCGAACAGGTAGGTAGAGAGATAAGCGATGCGACCGTAGAGGGCTTCAGCCAGGCGCCCAAGGACAATCAGCGCCCACATGTTGGCAACGAGGTGCGCGATGCCGATGTGTACAAAGATATTGCTGAGCAAGCGCCACGACTGTCCACCGAGCGTTAACGGCCCGAAATTCGCGCCCCATCGGACAACCTGGTCGGAGGTCGGCGAGGTGAAAGAGACGTGCTTCCACACCATCAGCACGAAGACAATGACATTGATGGCAAGAATGGCATTGGTAAGCCAGAAATGTTGCTGTGATTCGTCGGTGGCGGAAGCTTCTGCCTGGATCGCAAAGTCGCGTTGCCGGCAATTGTCACACAGCGTACTTACCGCATCAGGGGGAAGTTCGCGTTCACATTGGGCGCAATGAGGCAAGATCGGAGATCAGTTCCTGCTGATGGAATCTCGATGCTAGCACATCAATCTGATTGGTCAGGCGAACGAACGGTCAGGACCGGACATGGCGCGTTACTAACGACGTCGTACGCGGTCGCCCATCGCAGGCGCCGCGCAAAGCTTTCAGGCTGACGAATTCCTAGCACAATCAAATCTGGCTGTATCTGCCCGGCAACGGCCAGGATGCGTTCGGACGCTCCGCCAAATTCAACCATGACTTGAGGCGGATTCGAGAGGTTTACGTCATGCGGGATTACCGCTTCGATCCGGGCTTTTGCGTCGCGCGTGTACTCGGCCTTGTCAGAAACCGTTTCTGAAGCGACGTGCAGAACTACCAGTTGAGCATCCTGACGCTCGGCGATGCGCAGTGCCAGTTTTCCAGCGGCGATCGAATGCGTGCTGAAGCCGGTGCAGAAGAGGACTTTTTGCGGGCCTTCCGCAGGTATTTCTGCTTCGCTGCGCGGGCCAACGGTGAGGACCGGATACGTCGCCTGGCGGAAGATGGATTCCGCCGAGGAACCAAGCAGCAGCTTGCCGATTCGGCTGCGACCACGTGTGCCGACGACAAGGAGGTCGGCATGATGCTGGTGCATGATGCGGTCCAGCACTTCATAAACTCCACCATGCTCCACGAGCAGCTTTGCTTGAACGCCATCAAAGTGTCCGGCGATGAAGTGTTCGGTCATGCGGCGGTGACCTTCGCGCCAGGCGTCGTCCAGGGCGCGCTGTTGGGTGTCGGCCGAGAAAAAGGTATCGCTCACGACGTGGACAATCCAGACATGCGCCGCGTTTCGACGCGCGAGGCCCAAGGCCCACAGTACGGCGGCATCGGACGCGAAAGAAAAGTCAGTGGCGATGACAATGGTGGCAAGAGCGGCGGGAGCGGGAATATGACTGCTTGGCATAGGTAATGCGAAACAAACGACCATAACACCGGCAGGCGAAGCGCTCAAGGAGTGAGGTCACAAATTCAGCAGCGAAACACGGGCCAATTTCATCTTATTAGCAGGAGATAGCGGATGACGGCAGGACGCAGGCCCGAGGTGGTGATTATAGGCGGCGGCTTTGGGGGCTTGAACGCAGCCAGACAACTCGGTAAGTACGACGTGAATATCACGGTACTGGACCGCAAGAATCATCACACCTTTCAGCCGCTGCTGTATCAAGTCGCAACAGCAGGATTGTCGCCGGGAGAAATTGCTGCGCCCATACGCGGCATTCTGCGAACGGTGAAGAACATCCGCGTGCTGTTGGCGGAAGTTAGTGGGTTCGACCTCGAGAAGAGGCTCATCCACGTCCGCGACGGACGCGATATTTCCTATGACTATCTGATCATCGCTTCGGGAGCGACGCACTCTTACTTCGGGCATCCAGAATGGGCGGAACTTGCGCCGGGGTTGAAGTCCGTGGAAGACGCAACGGAGATACGCCGGCGCGTGCTGTTGGCCTTTGAGTTGGCGGAACGAAGGGCGTCCGTCACGGGAAAAGCCGAGCCGGTGCACTTTGTGATTGTAGGCGGCGGCCCGACGGGCGTGGAGTTAGCCGGCACGCTGGGTGAGATTACGCGCAACACGATTGCGAGTGACTTCGACTGGATCAATCCGCGTGATACGAAAATTTTGCTGATCGAAGGCAGCCCGCGTGTACTGCCGCATTACCCGGAAGATTTGTCTCGAAGTGCGGAAAGGCAATTGCGAGAGCTTGGTGTTGAAGTAATGACAGGCACGGTGGTAACCGCGATCGAGCCTGGATTCGTCAAGGTCGGCGAGAAGGTCTTCCCTTCCTCGGTAACGTTATGGGCAGCCGGTGTCGCGGCGTCGCCTTTGGGAAAAGCGCTGGGTGTACCGCTGGACAAGCCCGGACGTGTGATTGTGAATCAGGACCTGAGCGTGCCCGGACATCCGGAAGTATTCGTGATCGGTGATTTAGCGAACTTCACTCCCGCAGGAGAAAAGAATCCGCTCCCGGGATTAGCGCCGGTCGCGATGCAGCAAGGTACGCACGCTGCGAAGAACATTGGGGCCGACGTGAAAGGCCAGCCGCGGAAGCCGTTTCACTATCGCGATAAGGGTACGATGGCGACGATCGGGCGCGCCGCAGCGGTCGCAGATCTCGGGAAATTTCACTTCTCAGGATTGCTCGCCTGGTTGATGTGGCTGTTTGTGCACCTGATGTTCCTGGTGGGCTTCCGCAATCGAGTGCTGGTAATGATCGAATGGGCGTGGAGTTATCTGACGTATCAGCGCTCAGCGCGGTTGATCACCGGATCGAACCAGCTGCCAGGCTGGGCGCAGCAGCAGACCTTGCACGAAACGGACGAGCCTTCTGTGGAAGAGCTCCACGAGCGAGAGTTCAAGGCAGGAGACTAACGCCGAAAACTTAGTGGTGAGGTTCACTTCCGCCGGAACGCTGGCCAAGCAGGTAGGAGAAGGCCAGGCCGCCCAGAATCAGCCACGAGAGGTTCGTGCGAGCGTCTTTGTTGGCGATGATGGGTGAACCGAGAGGCTGGTATAAAAATACCGCCAGGATGAAAGCTCCTACTGCCGATCCCATGACGCCGGCAATTACCCCACAGCGCAGGGCCACCAGAGCAACCACTATCAGGAGCATGAGGGGAGCGATGACCTTTGCGTGCGGCCCGTTATGCAGGAAAAAACTTAAGAGGGCTGCCGTCCAGGCGCAGATTACAACGCCTATCCCGGTTGTGATAGAACGCCTGAGTGAAAGATGGGCTTTCATGTCGTGCCTGTAATTAGATGACAGATCCAGAGCTGGAAGAGGGAAATTCGAGAGTAGCCGGAGATAGTTTGTGGAAAAGAAAAGCCGGATGCGAGGGCATCCGGCTTTTGAGTTGAAGCTCTCTTCGTAATTAGAAGATGAACTTGAACGAGAACTGCGCCTCGAACGGAACACCCAC
>DASTGW010000144.1:0-10886 GCA_035718705.1 Terriglobales bacterium
AATCATTCGCCACTTACATTGCACGCAGGGCGAAGTTCAGTTCGATTTCTACTTTCACCCTCGCGCTAATTACGGCGTTAGTGACGTAAGGTTGCGTCGCGTGGGGGCTCTCGGCGTTCGTTTCGACGTCGGACCCGGCGCATACTGGTTGCGCTCCAGCGTTCCTCTCGACCTGCACCCGGGGATCGCAAGTGCCACATTGCGGCTCACCCAGGGAGACCACGCGGAATTCTCCCTCACCTATGGAGAAGAGTCGCCTCAAGTGTTGCCGCCTCTCGGTGTCTGGACTCACCAACGCATATCAGAGTCGATCGACTGGTGGAAGCTCTGGTCGTCGCGTGCCAAGTACGATGGCCCACAGCGCGAAGCTGTGCTGCGCAGTGCTCTCACGTTGAAGCTACTCACCTATGCTCCTTCCGGCGCCATCATTGCCGCTCCCACCGCGTCACTCCCGGAGCGCATTGGTGGCGATTTGAATTGGGACTACCGCTTCTGTTGGTTGCGCGACGCTTCGCTCACGGTCCGCGCCTTGCTCGGACTTGGTTATAACGAAGAGGCCGAATCCTTCCTGTCATGGCTGCTTCACGCCACCCGACTTACACAACCAGAGCTGCGCATTGTTTATAGCGTTTTCGGTGGTAATGCCATGAAGGAGTACGAACTGGAGCGTCTCACAGGCTATCGCCGTTCGCGCCCGGTTCGCATCGGCAATGCTGCGCGCGATCAGGTGCAGCTCGACGTCTACGGTGAAGTCCTCGACGCAGCTGCTCAGATCGCCTACAGCGATGGCGCCTTTGATCGCGGCACGCAGAAGGTGCTCGTCGATATCGGCAAGCATGTCGCTTCGCACTGGGACCAACCCGATCAAGGTATTTGGGAGCCGCGCGAACATCCCGAGAACCACACGCATTCTCGCGTCCTCTGCTGGACTGCGCTTGATCGTCTGGTCACTCTCGCCAAACGCGGCCTGCTTCCAAAAGCACCCCTCGACGATTTCAAACGCGAGCGCGATTGCATTGCCGCCCAGGTGAAAGAGAAGGCATGGAATCCATTGCTTAACAGCTACGTCAGTACCCTGGGCGGGAAAGAGCTTGACGCTTCTCTGCTACTGCTCTCCTACTACGGCTTTGAGGCGGCCGATTCCGATCGCATGCGAGCCACCTATAGCGCTATCCGCCAACAGTTGCGGGCGGGTAAGAACCTTCTCTACCGCTATATCAACGGCCCGCACGAAGGCAGCTTCGGCATATGCAGCTTCTGGGAAGTCGAGTATCTGGCTTTAGGCGGCGGATCTCTCGAGGAAGCGATCGGGTTGTTCGAAGAACTTCTACGCTACCGGAACGATGTCGGATTGTTCGCCGAAGAGATCGATCCGCGCAGCGGGGCTGCACTCGGAAATTTTCCGCAGGCATTTACCCACGTCGGCCTGATCAGCGCCGCGCTGTCCATCACGGAAAAAATGAGGGGCGCAAAACCACTGCCGCATCGCGAAGAAAGCTCAGAGGAGAATAAAGCAGCGTGAACTGGCATAGCTGGATGTTGTGGGGATTCATTTCCACGCTGCTCATGACCACCATGGAGGCCGGCGCCCAGGCTGTCGGGCTCACTCGAATAGACTTCCCTTTCATGGTCGGCACCATCTTCACCACCGACCGTGATCGCGCCAAGATTTACGGATTCCTGGCTCACGTCCTGAATGGCTGGGCCTTCTCACTTCTTTATGTCCTCGCCTTCGAAGCGTGGCACCAGGCAAATTGGTGGCGCGGTGCGTTGATTGGCGCCGTTCATGCGTTATTTGTCTTGTTGGTCGTGATGTCGATCATGCCCGGCATTCACCCCCGCATGGCCAGTGAACAACACGGTCCCACCGCCGCCCGCCAACTTGAGCCACCTGGATTTCTTGGCCTTAATTACGGCGTACAGACGCCGCTCTCTATTTTTCTCGCGCACATCGTCTTCGGCGCGGTGCTGGGTGCCTTCTATCACCTGAGCTGACACGTCCAGTTCCAAGCTAAAAAGGCACGCCGCAGCGTGCCTCAAAGAACATTCCGAAGAATTTAGAACGAGAACCGCACCGCCAACTGGATATTCCGCGGTCCGCCTCCGCCCAGAAATGGATTGCCGATGCCCACATCCGGCGTAGCCAGGATCGGCAGATATCCTTGCCCAAAAGCGCGACATCCCGCGTACGGTGCGGCCGCACATTTCGGGTCTCCCGGGTTCGACGCCACTCCGCCATTCGTCTCCAGATCCACTGCGAAGTTCGGCAGCAACGGATTCGAGAAGTTCGGATGGTTGAAGATGTTGAAGGCATCAGCTCGGATTTGCATGTTAATCCGCTCGCCCAGCTTCGTGTTCTTCACCAGGGAGAAGTCGAAGTTCTTGAAGCTCGGTCCGACAAAGGCGTTACGGCGCAGATTGCCGAAGTGGAAGTTGCCGAAGCAAACACCATTCACTGGATCCCAATCACACGGTGCCGCAAAGGCTCCCAGGTTCAGCACTGCTTGCGGCGTCTTCACTCCCGAGAAGGGATTCCCCACCACATCCGGACGCTCAAAGAATTCGCCCGATCCGTTGAAACCCTCGAAGGAATTCAAGTTGTAAGGTTGCCCATCTGAGAGTCGCAGCAGTCCATCGATTGACCACCCTGACGCCAGTTTCCCCCAGCGCTGCGCTTTCGGAAACTCATATGTGAAATTCCAGGTGAAGCTCTGTCGCCGATCGAAATTTGAATTCGCCTTTTCCGCCGCTGGATTAAAGCTATTGTCCGGCTGCGCCGCATTGGGAACGTAATCTTCACCATCGCTGGCATTGTCGATCGAGTGTCCCCACGAATAGTTCACTTGCGACGTCAGCCCGTGCCATCCGCGAATCTTCAAAGTCGTCTGCAACGCGTTGTAGTTCGACCAAGCCGTCGACTCAAACTGGTTGATGTACACAAATGCTGGGAACGGCGCATTGCCCGTAGCTGGATCCAGTTGGTTGATATCGCGGAAACGGAACAGCTTCTTCCCCGTCGATCCAACGTAGCCCACCTGCAAGGCCGCTTTACTCCCAAGCTGCTGCTCGATATTCAGGTTGTAGTTTTGGACATACGGCGTCCTGATCTTCTGGTCCACCGTCCAGGCATCCGTCGTCGGCGCGAAGCCTGAGAATAACGGCGTGCCGTTCTGGATCAATCCCACCGTCGGCGGATTCACTGCAACTAGCGGATCCGGTCCCGTGATATTGAATCCTCCGCCGCTGATCTGGTCCGGTCCAACGCTGTTATACGCCATGCCGGGGTTGAACGTGTTGAACGGGAAATGTCCAATGAAGAAGTCCTGCGAGAACGCGTCGTAGTACAGCCCCCATCCCGCGCGGACCACCGTCCTGCCTGCGCCAGTCACGTCCCAGGCGACCGAGGCACGTGGAGCAAAATTGTTCAGGTCTTTCGGATACAAGCTGGAAATTCCGTTGCCGACCTGCTTTAACGACGCCGTCTTCGTGTCAAAGGTGCTCAGCCGGTTCTGATCTTCCGAGATCACCCCGTAGTAATCCCACCGCAAGCCGAAATTGAACGTTACGTTACGGCTGAAGCGCCAGTTATCCTGGATATAAAATCCGTGGTTGTTCTGATGTGTATCGCGTTGCGAGTTACCCGCAAACTGCAATCCACCGCGATCGATCGCGCCCGCCAGGAAATGTTCGAAATCGGAGAACCGCAAGCGGCTGCGATATCCCAGGTCGTAATACTGGTTAATCGTGGTCCGCCTGAATTCATACCCAAACTTCCAGTTATGTTTGCCGGTGTTGTAGGAGAAGTTCGTGAAGTACTGCCAGTTCGTATCGAACCGATGCCGCGGAATCGAATTTGTCGCTCCGAGTCCGCTCGTGCCATCCGCGCGGAACTGAATCAGCGGTAGCCCGTAATCCTGCGGACCCACCGTATTGTTCAATCCGATCGAGGCAGGATTGAAGTTGCTGTCTTGCGGGAAGAATCCTTCGGCGAAGCGGTTGAAGCCGCCACGCGCTTCCATCACCAGCTTCGGTGTCCAGATGTGTGTGTACGACAGCGACACCACCTGCACTCGGGTCGGCGTCACCGTGTTGTAGTTCGGAATCGTGGTTCCGCCGCCCAGCGCGAACGGGAAGCTCTGATCGCTGTCCCCAAAGAAATAGCGTCCTGTGATCAAGTCATGCTTGTCATGGCCGCCCAGGTGATGATCCATCTTTAAGATAAGACTATCCACTCGATTACTGAACTTGTCGCCCACCTGTACCGTCGCATTGCTCGAAGGATCGGCCGGATCGTCTCCCGTCGCCGGCAGCGGGATACCCCACGGGTTTCTTGCCAGTAGCTTTGCAATCACCGGATTGATGGTGTTGCCCGCACCTGTATACGCGTTCACGCGCGCCTGTGTCGGCACACTCGCGATGTTCGGCAGCGACCCATACTCGCGCCATCCTTCCCAAGCTGCAAACCAGAAGGTTCGGTCCTTGATCAGGGGGCCACCCAGCGACACGCCAAACTGGTTGTTATGAAATACGTTTTGCGGATTCGGTTTCGCGTTGTAGTAGTTTCGCGCGTCCAGGCCATTATTGCGGAAGTACTCGAATCCCGCACCGTGCAGTGAGTTCGTACCAGACTTCGTGACAATATTCACCACGCCGCCGGCATTGCGGCCGTACTCGGCTTCCATATTCGACATTACGCCCATTTCGGCAACAGCATCGATCGGCAGCAGCGTTGCCGGAGTGCCGAACACCCCCGCTTCGTTGATCGCCGGATCGTTGCGATAGCCGTCGTTCATGTCTGTGCCATCAAGCAGATAGTTGTTCGCCCTACCGCGATTGCCATTGATGCTGAAGATGCCAAATGATCCCGGCGCATCGTTCACCGAACTCGGATCCGCATTCGCACCTGCCACCAAGGTCAACAACTTTGTGAAGTCGCGTCCATTCACCGGAAGTTCGGTCGCCACCTTCTCATCGATCACCCCTCCCAGCGTATTCGAAGTAGTCTCGATGATCGGTACTTCGGTGGTCACTTCCACCACTTCCTGTACTTCACCAACCTGCAATTTCACGTCTACGCGTTGGTTGCTCGACACTTCCACGCGCACGCCTTTCATCGCTTGCGACGCGAACCCCTTCTTCGTCGCGGTCACCGTGTATGTGCCAAGCGGTAATTCTGTAAACGTATAGTTTCCATCAGCGTCAGTTTCCACTGAACGCTCCAGTCCGGTGCCGTCATTCTGGACCTTGACCTGTGCCTGCGCCACAGCGGCGCCCGTCGTGTCGCTCACCACTCCTTGAATTCCACCGCGAAAGGTTTGCGCCACAAGGCAGGACGAAAACAACAGGACGACTGCGAGAGCCCAACGGACGTTCATGTGCCTCTCCAATAGTCGGGTGACTAGTTCTAGCTGCTAATTAGGTTGTGTTAAGAATCTGAGTTGCCGGATTATATCGCCAACCTTCACTGCTCGACGCAAGTTTTCCTCTTCTGTTTCAGTCGTGACACTCCTATCCAAAAGCAAATGGCAGCCATCTCGGCTGCCATCATTTAATAGGCCCGAAACTAATTCAGCGGGGGCCTCTTCCGATGCCAGTCCGTCCGCGATTGGAACGTCTGCGCCGCCACCAGCACCGACAATTCATCCAGCACATTTCCCATGAATTGGAGCCCCACCGGCAACTTCTCCTTGGTAAACCCGCACGGAACGCTGATCGCAGGCAGCCCACAGAAATTCCCCAACCCGCCAATCGGATCCGAGTACGTCAGTCCAGTTTCCAGATTCGTATCCAAAGTCGTTGCGCCTACCGGCTGCGATGGCGCTGTCACCACATCCACTCCCTGGAACATCTCGTTGGCCTTCTTCTGGAAGACTGATCGGATCTGCATCGCTCTCAGAAAGTCGTCGGCGGGAATTACCGTGCTCACATATGCCCCAACCCGACCAAGCGGATCCGCCAATTCACCGATTTTTCCTGACTCGATCAAGTCACGGAACGCGGTCGCCCCTTCCACCGAGATCACCGTTCCCGCGGCGGTCTCATAGGGCCCCTCCGGCATCTCCACTTCTGTCACAATGGCTCCGGCACTCTGTAAAACTTTGATCGCCGCATCGAAAGCCGCCTGCACCTCTGCCGGAAGTGCGAAATCCCCAAATGGCTTCTTCACCACTCCAATTCGAATTCCGCGCTTCATCCTCCACTCCTGCGGCCATCCGAACTCTGCTTGCGCTTGCGGTAAAGTTCCTTTGTCGCCGCCATCGTGTCCAGCGATCGCGTGCAGCACCATCGCGCAGTCGGTTACGCTGCGAGCCATTGGACCGATCTTGTCCATCGAATACGACAGTGCCATCGCTCCGTATCGGCTCACCCGCCCGAAGGTAGGCCGCAGTCCAGTGATTCCACAGAATGACGACGGGCAGATGATCGACCCCCACGTCTCGGTCCCGATGGCAAATGCCGCCAGGGCCGATGCCACAATCGCGCCCGACCCGCTCGACGACCCGCACGTCCAACAGCCCGTATTCCAGGGGTTCTTCGCCGCTCCGGTCGCCGATGCCGACGCAAACCGATATCCCATGCCGCCGGCCAGCTCGATCATCGCCGCCTTTCCCAGCAGCACCGCACCTGCATCCGTTAGCTTTTGGATCACCGTCGCCGTAACGTCGAATGTCTGGTTTACCAGCGGCCGGGCACCCCACGTCGTCGGATATCCGGGCACCGCCAGCAGGTCCTTCGCCGCATACGGAATACCGTGCAGCGGGCCGCGATACTTGCCCGCGTTGTTCTCCGACTCCGCCTGTTTCGCCTGCTTCATCGCCAGATCCGGCGTCAGCGTCGCGTACGCATTCAGCTGCGGACCGATCTTCTTCGCGCGCTCGAGATACGCCTGCGTAAGCTCGACGGGAGAAAGCTTACGTGACTTGATCTGCTGTCCCAGTTCTTCAACAGTGAGATAGAGGATGTCCTCTCCGATCATCGCTTCGCCTCCGGAACCAGAGGTTTGAAGATCGTAGCCGGCTCGTCACCATTCGTGACCCGAAAGGCCCGCAACTTCTCGAGTCCCGTTTGCTGAGCATTCACCAATCGCTTGATGTCGCGCTTCTGTTCTTCCGAAAAACGTGTGCCGTACTTCCGCATCAACGTTTCGTACGCGAGATCCGCTTCGGCTTGTCCCTGTGCCGACAACTTCGGCGTTTGCGGGGCTGTTTCCGTCTTCGCCGCTTCCGGTGCCGGTTTTTCCTGTTGTGCCAGCAACTCTGTCGGCACTATCGCCGCAGCCGCAGTCACCGCCGCAGCCTTGGCAAACTCTCTTCTGGACAATTCCTTTTTCGTCATGGCCATCAATCCACCGATCTGCGGATTCATCTACTTCGAGACAGCGGAGCCTGGACCCGCTAATTCGCCCGCCATAATAGAAGAATCACACCGCCAAACACCAACTACCAATCACTAATTACCGGAAAGTAAAAAGCCTCGCATCTCTGCAAGGCCTTTCTGGGTACTGGGTACTGAATACTGGAAACTGGGTACTAGAACACGAATGCCACTCCGCCGCGGATGCTGCGTGCCGCCTGCACCAGGTACACCGTCTGTCCATCCGGACCAACCATCGGACGATATCCTTGCGCCAGCAGATTACGCAGGTCCACCAGCGCTTCCATCTTCCCCGGCATGAACCCGGTTCCCGGCAGCGGCTGACGGATAAAAACATTAAGGTAAGCATCCGTCTGTCCCGGACCCGAGTTGTACCAATCCACCGGTGTCAACGAACTGCCATTCGTCCATTTATAAGAGGTCAGCCACTCCGTCTTGGACCGCGGCAACGTCCCCGCTACCTTTGCGGAGAGAGAGTGGCGACACTCGTTGTGCATGTGCGACCGCACTTCTGACATCTGGTTCACGTCCGGGTCCAGTTCCAGCACTCCGCCAAAAGCGTAGTTCACTGTTGCCGTTAAACCATTCTTGAATTGGCGTTGCACCACAAACCGCAACCCATTGGTGTCGAGGTTTCCGCCGTTGTAGGCGAATGTCCCTGAATACACATCCGGCAGAATGTCGTCCGTCGCGCTCTCCAAGTCACCTACACCAGACAGAGCTGCATTGTGGACACGGTCCTGGTAATACGCGGCCTGCAACGACGTTTTGCCCATGCGCTTGGACAGCGAAATTTCCTGGTGCCGTCCCCGCTCCAGCATCGATTGCGCATCCGTCAACGTGACTCGCGGCCCCGATTCCGTCAGGTCTGCCGGAGCCGAATCGAATCCTTTCCAGCGACGCATATTCGGCGTGGAAGTTGCGTACTGATACTCCAGAACCGTATTCGGACTCAAGTGAACGTCCACCGAACCGAACGGCTTGAATGCGTTCACGCGTCCCAGGAACTGTACCGACTGGAATTCCGTTCCGACCCGCACGTCCATGAAATTCGCGACTGACATCGTGTCGGCCATGGAGAGTGTAAGCGCTTCCAATGCCGCATCATGCAAGGCAAGCGTCGGAGACGGAGCGAAGCGACGCACCGTCAGAGAAACTTCCGGACGGGATCCGTCCGACATCTGGTGCGTATACGACGTCCGGAATACCGACCCATTCGATCCGGGACCGTAGCCAACATCGCCTTTGAACGACAGTAGTCCTGTTTGGAACAGCGAGTGTTCCACCGTGAACCGTGTGCTCAGCTCGCTTGATCCCATCGTGTCCCCATCCGAGCCGGCAATAAACGCAACGGTTGCTTTCAGCGGGCGATCCTCGATCCCATTAGCAACCATGACCGGCTTCCCGTTCTGCACTCGCAGAATGGGGCGGTTCGCCGCCGAACGCAGCGTCCACTTCCAATCATCATCTTCTTTGGCGCTCTGCTTGGCGGGAAGCATCCGAATGGCATCGCTCAGCGTGCTGAGGGTGAGATTGATGACGACACTTGCGCCTGACTTCAAGCCAACGGCCTCGCGCAGCGTAGGAAGAAATGAGGCTGCCGTTACTCGCACATCATAAGTGCCAGGAATTAATTCGCTCAGAGCATAGTTCCCGAGGGAATCCGTAAAGACCGTGTAACTCTTCGAGGTGTTCAGGCTTACCGCTTCCACCATCGCGCCCATCTGCGGTACTCCCGCAGCGTTCTTCACTCTTCCGGAGATTGAGCCCTGCTTGGCAAAGGCAGGCACACTCAAGGCTACTGCCAATACCAGTAACAGCGATCCGACCTTTCGGCCCATATACTCCACCCCCACTGATGGATTGGGGTCCCGTGAATGCACGTTCTACTCGACAGCAAACTTCGCCGTCGGACTGATCTCCTGCTTCGACACGTTGTCGTTCACTTTAATCGTAATCTGATAAATACCAGGCTCCAGGGATCCCAGCGGCAGGCTCTTTTCCAGCGTGATCTGCTCGCCAACATTTCCCAGTTGCGCCGTCGTCTCTGTCATGTGAACGACTGACTTCTCAGCGCCCATCTTCTTAATGTCGTATTCGATGTTGGCCGACGGCTTCTTCGTCTGCTCATCCATCGAAAGACCGTATACCTGCATCCAGAAGTTAGCCTTCTGTCCCGTGGCGCGCTTGAATACCGCCGGCTTGCCGACGGCCTCTTCGACCCGGGGGCGCACCTTTGTAGTCCCGATAACAAAATTTCCAGTACCCACCGACTTGGTAGGAACCTTTTCCATCTGGTCGGCAACGATCAGCGAGGACGCAGCTAATTTGTCTTCCGTATATTCTGGCACTCTGATTCCCTGGCTCACAGTACCCATGCGGTCACCGTTTACATCTTTGAGTACCAGGTCGATCTTGTACATGCCAGGCTTCAGTGGCAATGCCTTCCAGTAGAGGGCGCTGTTGTCCACCAGTTTCGGAAGCAGTTCCGCCGGCTGGTCAACCTGCACCGTATCTTCGAACGTCTGCGCAATTTTGCCGGTCATCGTCGAGACGCGGCCGAACACGTTCACCGTCCCGCGCGAAACTCCGTCTTTTGTCACGAAGGTGATATCGCGGTTCTTCATCTGGATCGTGATCGGCACCAACACCGTGTCGCTCGTGACCTTCACAAAGTCGGCGCGCCATTCAAAGGGCATCAAGTTGTATCGGACGTTGTGGCTGACGATCTCTTCCAGATCCTTGAATTTCACCGCCGGAGGCCGGTTCAACTTCGCGTACAGTTCCAGGCGATCAAATTCCTTGCTCTGGTTCGTCGTGCCCAGAGGACCCGTTCCCAGTCGTTCGAGTCCGCCGCCGTTGAAGCGGTCCGCCTTGCTCGACAATCCCATCTGCTCATACATCGTCAGACCAGCGCCCGGAACGTTGAGCAGCGCGTCTTTTTCGGAACGGTCCATCGTCATGTGGTAGTCATTGCACATGCACGTATCGACGAACTCGATCTCCACTTCCTGTTGCTGGATCGCTTCCAGGTAGCGATAACGCCACGTCTCAAACGGGAATGTCGACGTCGATCCGCCGCCTTCTTCGATCGGACGCTCATACATTCCGCCGCTCGGATGCGAATCAATCTGGTCCGGCGGCCCGAACATGATGTAGATCCTTCCGCGGTCCGTCTTCCAACCCGGCTTTCCGGCAGCAAAATGCTCATTAGCGTAAGTGATGCGCCGGTAGTGCTCTTCTTTGTATTCGTTTTCGACAGTATCCGGAGTCGGATCCCGGCGGAGCCAGAACTGCTCGATGAAGTTATCGCGTTCCTCGTCGTTGGAGAGCCGCTTGAAAGTCTCGCGCTCCTCGTCCGTGATGATCCACCGGACATCCTCATCCAACCACTTCTTGTACGTGCCCTTCAATTCTTCTTTCAGCGCCTTAGACTGCTCTTTCCGCTGTTTCTCTGTAACTGGACGCTTCAGCGGATCCACTTCCTGGGTCTGCGCTGACCCTTTATCCGA
>DASTGW010000145.1:0-4590 GCA_035718705.1 Terriglobales bacterium
CCACGGCGGCACGTATCCGGTCGCAGCCTCCAGCTCCAGCCGGCCGACATCGATGAGATAGTAACCGACGTGCGCTGTCCTCTCCTCTCCCTGACCATGACCCTGCACCGAAAGTCCGAGCGCCAGATTCGCTACTTCCTCCTCCGGCTTCTTCGTGCGTCTGGCAATGTGCTCGACAACGTGCCGATAGTGGTCACGTGTGCCGAATGACATGGTCGCATAATGTCCTGATAGATCCTTTCGCAGAATTTTCTCGGTCGCACTCTGCGATTCGACAAAATCTCTCCAGTCGAGACGCGCAATCGTGCGAAGGCTGTTGATGCAGTTCGATACGGTGATCTGCGTCAGTGCGATCATCCTGTTCGACCGCGTCACCGCTACTTCGGCACTTGGGCCGTCTTCGGCTATCCACTGCTCGAGCCACACGAGCGGAGTGAAGTTGACCTGATAGCCGCGGATCTGATGAAGGAACCGCGCAACGAACGTCGGAGTGAACGGCGGATGATCGTTGATGAAGCTTTCGAGCGCGTGTGCGAGAGCTTCAGGCGATGCATCGTTGGCAGCCATTATCTCCGAAGCGAGCTGGTCCGCGAGCTCTACTTCATCGAGCCGCGCCTTCACTCGGAGTGACATCCGTCGGATGTTCTCGACGAGCCCCAACCTCAGCATCGTCGGGATCGCCCACAGCTCACCCATCGAGAGCGCCGCTACCTTCTGATACTCACGCACGAACAGCGTGATGTTGTCGAGCGAGAGATGGCCTTCGGTGTGCGCGATCAGCTCGATTGCTACGTCATAAACCCGCGGATAGTGCGCGAGCGTTCCGTTCGCAAGCTTCGGCAGCTCCTGGTAATAGCCTCCCGGAAGACTCGTTCGAATTTCACGGATGTGTTCCTGTACTATGTACCAGTTGTCGAGCAGCCATTCGCCAGCAGGGCTGATGTCGACTCCCCTTTCCGCGGCATCGGTCAGCCTGTCGTGTACCTCTCGAATAACGCTTCGCGTATCATCGAGGCGATCGAGCAGCGGCCCATGCCCGCGCTGCTTCTGGACGGGAAGCAGCCGGTGTTTGCGCGCAATGTTGCGCGCGTGTTTCGCGAGCCTGTCCGCTCCGAATACTTCGCCACGGATTGGACCTACGAGCTTTCTGTCACTTCCGTCTCTCCGAAGACGGAGAAACCGAAGTATCCTGTTTTGCGGTTTTTCGGGGGAAATTGCTGTCGTTGCCACTGATGGCTGCGTGTCGGAGGTTACAACAGTAAGCTATCGGACTCTGCCGTCTTCAGGTCCCGTGAGAATGAATGTCCCAGTGCCATGGGCATATAGCTTTCCGCTCTCGTCGGTCAATCTCCCTTCCGCGGTCGCCGATCGCTTCCCCAGATGGATGACGGTGCCCGAGCAGAAAACCTTCCCGGTCGCCACCGTAACCGGTCTCACATAGTTCACCTGAAGCTGCAGCGTCGGCGCAATGTACGCCGGCGGCAGCAGGCTCTGCACCGCACAGCCAAGCGACGAATCGAATAACGTCGCCGCAACTCCTCCGTGCAGCACTCCGAGCGGATTGTAATGAAACTCCGCCGGCTCGAGTGTAATCACCACTTTCCCTTCTTCGATTTTGTCCAGATAAAACCCAAGTACGTCTGCCAACGGCGGCGACGGTACCTCGCGCCGAGCCATTGCTCGCAGCCATTCGATGCCACTGAGCTTCTTTACCGCTTCAGCGCTCTTCGACGGATCATCCCAGGTGACAGTTTTGACGCGCTCCATTCCCATTCGACGTAAGATCGTTCGCTCAGTCGTTATCGCCAGATGTGTAGCGAAAGAGGATCAAACAAAGCACCCCGTCGATTGACGGGGTGCCGTGTAAGTCCGGGAAAATTTTTCCGAATCGGCGTTGAGCCGGATAGTCACTGACCCGAGCTGCTCTTTACTTGCTGCCGATATTCCGGGCTCGCGTAAATCGCCACTTCGACTCTCCGGTTCTGTTGCCTGCCGGCGTCCGTGTCGTTCGATGCAACCGGCTCCGATTCACCGCGACCCGCTGTCGAGATCCGGCTTGCAGGCACTCCCTGCGACTGAAGATATGCCGAGGCAGCATTCGCTCGCCTTACGGAAAGGGCCATGTTGTAGGCGTCCTCTCCCTGGCTGTCGGTATGGCCGACGATCATGAGATTCGAGTTTCCAAACTTGTTCAGGCTCTTTGCAAGCTCCTGAAGGTTCTTCGCCGCCTCGGGCTTGATACGGTCCGAATCGAAGTCGAACAGCAATCCCGAATCGAAGGTGACTTCGATGCCTTCGCCCACGCGCTCGACCTTTGCGCCGGCAATTGACTGATCGAGCTCCTTTGCCTGCTGGTCCATCTGGTGCCCGATGATCGCTCCTGCCGCACCGCCTACCGCCGCACCGATGATCGCGCCACGCGCCGTGGACCCAGTCTGGTTGCCGATTACGCCGCCAACGGCAGCACCGGCACCAGCACCAATTACAGCGCCACGTTCCTTGTTGTTCATGCTGGCGCAGCCTGATGTCGCGATAGTGCCCAGCGCAATCAGAGCGGCCAGTGTCTTCCTTCCATTGAAATAACTCATCATCATCCTTCCGCCTTCTTGTCCTGCTCGGTTATGAACTCTTTCTCCGACATTGCATCTGCCTTCTTGCTCTGCTCGGAGCTGCGAAATTCCTGCTTTTCTTCTGCGTATATGCCTTCATCTTCCGGACGGAACTTCTTGTCCGTGACATTCGCGTCGTGTACCTGATGGAAATTTGTTCCCTTTGGCATCTTCCTTTCTCCTTTGAGTCTGCAGAGTCTCATGCAGTTACAGGAATCGTGCCGAATTCGGTGTTCATTTTTCGGTGGAACCGCCTGAAAACGGCTCTAAATTCACCGGCATGATGACTTCGCTTCCCTCCAGTGACACGATGTACCGCGCGCTGTCCGAGCGCGATGCGTCGTTCGATGGCGTATTCTTCGCCGCCATCAGAACCACCGGCATTTTCTGCCGCCCAACCTGCTCGGCGAAGAAGCCGCTTCGCGAGAACGTCGAGTACTATCCGTCCGTGCGCGATGCGCTCGTCGCTGGTTATCGCCCCTGCAGGCGATGCAATCCCATGCAGCCACATGGTGCAGCGCCCGAATGGATCGAGAAGCTCCTTCAGCAGGTCGAAGCGAACCCATCGCGCAGGTGGAAGGATGCGGATCTGAGGGCCGAGGCTCTGGATCCCGCGCGCGTGCGTCGCTGGTTCCTGCGTAACCACGGTCTCACCTTTCAGGCTTATCAGCGAGCTCGCCGGCTTGGCGTTGCTCTCGGTCGTCTGCGGCAGGGTGAAAAATGGGAAGGCGTCGGATATACCCACGGGTTCGAATCTGCCAGCGGTTTTCACGAGGCGTTTGCTCGCACCTTCGAGGCACCGCCTAATCACGCAGCCGATGTCGCTCCGGTCGTCACTTCGCGGCTCCTCACTCCCCTCGGCCCGATGATCGCCGGTGCGACAGCGGAGGGCATCTGCCTGCTCGAGTTTGCGGACCGCCGGATGCTCGAGACGCAGCTGGACCGCGTTCGCAGGTGGTTCCGCGGTCCGGTGGTTCCCGGTACGAGCGATTACATCGACCGGCTCGCAGGGGAGTTAGATAGTTATTTTACCGGCAGGCTGTCCGCCTTCACCGTGCCGCTGGTCTTGCGGGGCACCGACTTTCAGGTATCTGCCTGGAATCAGCTGCTCACCATCCCGTACGGAAGCACCATCAGCTACGAGCAGCAGGCACGCGCCATGGGGCGCGCAGGAGCACAACGCGCCGTCGGCAAGGCGAACGGCGACAACCGGATCGCAATCGTGATTCCATGTCACCGCGTAGTGCGCCAGAACGGCGACCTCTGCGGTTACGGCGGAGGGCTGTGGAGAAAGAAGTACCTGCTGGATCTCGAGCGAAAACACTCGTCACAGCTATCGCTTTGATGGATCCTGCTTCCAGACCTGATAGGAGTAGATAAAGAGAAAGGCTACAACTCCAAGACCTGCCACAACCAGCAGCCAGATAGCGCGCTCGGGCGCAATGAACGTCGATGCGACTACCAGCAACCCGAGCGCAATGAACAGCGTCCCGCCAACCTTGTGAGTTCGCTCCCACGACAGATCGCTCGTCAAGGTCCATGGCGTTCTGAATCCGACAAACCAGTTTGGCTGTGCTCGCGGCAACAGCACACCCATTATCGCAATGAAGATTCCGGTTGCAGGCATAACCACGCGGTCCATCCGGATCACATTGCCTGTTGCCGACAGCAGAACCACCACGTGCATCAGCAGCATGAACGCCAGAATGAGAATCACCAGAGCATCGTACATTCCCGAAAATTTCTCGTAGTTCGCCTTGCGTGGATCTATGTGCGGTATCGCGCGCATGAACATCCAGACTACCGCCATGATAAAGGGCAGCATCCACGCGCCCCACAGCCGGTTCGACCAGCCGTTCACTTCACCCGACATGCTCCAGTGCGTCGGTATCTGCTCGGGCAGTCGAGGATAAACGGCGATCGTAATGATGACTGCCGCCAGAATCAGTATCGCTGGAATCCACTTTCGCATCATCCAACT
>DASTGW010000146.1:0-3178 GCA_035718705.1 Terriglobales bacterium
AAGGGGCAGGGGTAAGAGCAAATGTTCTCCAGTACACGCGCAATTCGTTATGCAGTTCTGGTAGTTATGAGCCTGGCGCTCGGATCCATGGCGTCGGCACAGGTTTTGAACTCCGGTGCGCAGGCAATCAGCCTGAACGCCACCCTGGCTGAGTCGCTGACGCTGAGCCTTTCGTCGAATGCGGTGAACTTCACACTCGCCGCTGGCAGTGCGACGAACGCCGGCAGCACGGGCATCACGGCCACCACGAAGTGGACCTTGAAGCCGGGCCGCACTGCGGTTACGGTTGATGCCTACTTCGCCAGCTCCGCCGCGGCGTTGACTGATGGCGGCGGCAATAACATCCCGTCTTCGGCCTTCAAGATTGCCAACAACGCAGGTCCTTCGACCGCGCTCACCAGCACGGTTGCCTTCGGTGGCGCCACTGCCGGACTTCGGTTGGAAAACATCGCTATCACCGGTGCGAACAAGAACTCGCAGGTGACCGACGCGATGGCATTCAACATCGACCTGAGCGGCGGCACGCTGCCTCAGTTGCCGGCCGGCACCTACACCGGCACGCTCAACATCCAGGCGCAGGCGACCCCGTAACCAAAAGCCTGCTGGGGAACATCGGGCGCAGGTTCGGCCTGCGCCCTTCTCGTGCAAACTACGGCTTGGATGAATAACCGTTGAAATCGACGATCAAATTCGGAGTCCTCACGATGGTGATGCTGCTCACCACGATCGCAAGCGCCCAGGTAATTAATTCGGGCGTGCAGTCGATCGCTCTGAGCGCAACCTTATCCGAATCGATCTCGGTCAACCTCAGCAGCAACTCCGTCAGCTTCGCACTCACATCAGGGTCCGCCAGCAACGCAGGAAGCAACGGCGTGACGGCGACGACGACTTGGATTTCGAAGCCTGGCCGCAATCTGTCGGTATATGCATACTTCTCCAGTTCCGCGGCGGCATTGAGCGATGGAGCGGGGAACAATATTCCATCTGCTAACTTTCAGATCTCCGACAACGCAGCAGCTTTTGCGCCGCTCAGCAACACGGTGGCATTCGGCGGAGCCTCTGCAGGTCTGAGCCTTTACACGGTGAAGATCATTGGCACCAACAAGACTGGTAGTCACACGGACAGCATGCTTTTCAACATCAACCTGAGCACGCTGCCGAATCTGCCCGCCGGGACCTACGCGGGTACTCTCAATATCCAGGCGCAGGTGATTTGATTTCGTTATGAGGTTAAAACTTTCCCCTAAGATTCCCGCCGCGCAAGGCTTCGTGCTTGCGTGGTTCTTGCTTTGTGGAGTCATGCAGGCGCAGACAGTGCGTCCGCTCATTTCTGAACTCGGCAACCCTGCTAAAGGCCGAGTGGAATATGTGAACGACTCCAGCGTTCCGCTGAACGTGGTGGTAGAAGCAAAAAGCTTCAGCGTTGATGAAAAGGGTGGCATAACCTACCGTCCGCTGGATGGCAATATCCATCTGAAATTGTCAGCGACAAGTTTTCGGATTCCGCCACAGCAAACGTACTTTCTCTTTTACGAAGCAAGTTCCGACGCCGCGCCCGCATGGTTCGTTATCTACGGCGCCTTCTCAGGATTTGGTTTTCGGACTGCCCAGGGAATGAATGTGCGAGTACAACTGCCGCACACGGTCTACTTGTTGCCGAAGGAGGCCGTAACCCAGTCTGATATCCATGTGGTGAGCTGCGACTTCGATCCGAACTCAAAAAAAGTCACGCTGGTAGCGGAAAATTCGAGCCCGAATTTCGGCCGAGTCCAGCAGGCATTCTTGTCTTCGGGAAAAAAGCGGCAGGAGCAAAGTGGATTTCCGATCTTTCCGAAGAGCCGCCGCGAGATGGAGTACACCTGGGATGGAGACATTCCACCCGAAAAGTTGGTACTCGAGTTAGAAAAGTTCAAAGTTGAGAGCGGGGTGAAAAGCACTCCCTAGTGCCACTTTCCATGCGCACCCCCTTGCCCACCTTCGTACTGCTTGCGCTTCTGACGTTCGTTCCCTTTTCCACGGCCCAGATCTTTCATGTGCAGGGAGGCGCCTCGACTCTGTTCGGTGCCGATGGCGGCAGCGTCGATATCAAGGCGCCTGGATATGACGCGCAGATCGGCGGCGGATTTCTTGATGGCCGCTTTCAGTACGGGTTCCTGGTACGCAAACAGTTCATGGGCGACATAGTAAGCATGGGCGACGACACCATGAAGGTGGAGTTGCCAACCGACGTTTTCGACGCCAGCCATTACTTTCTTGTTCGAGGCGTGGGGATACGTCATCAACTTGCCGACAAGAGGGGATCCTGGTCTACATTTCTGGGAACCACTTCACTTGGATTCTCAAGCCCATTCTTCCTTGCGGCCCGCAGTTCGAGCGGCTTAGGCGCGATCTACTACGAACACAAGATTGGATCGAACCTTCGGTTCGTCTCCAGGAACTTAATCTCTAGTCGACAGACTTCGATCCAGGCGCTCGAGTGGTCAGCGGCGGAGGGAGTGAAAGTATCGGCGTCTGGAGGGGTTGGATCCAACCAGCCTTACTTCGCGGGAGCCCTTCAGATTGATTGGGAGAATCTGGCACTTCGAGCGGCCTACATTGCCCAGGGCGATAGCTTCCAGCGCATGCAGATTGCGTCTCCGATTTCCACTGAGCCCGACAAAGAAAACATCTCGGCGATGTATCGCATTCGGCGCAATTTCACCGTGCGAGGAACCCACCAGAACGTTCTCGAACCTGCCACCGACAAACAGCCCATGCTTCGCGCGACGGTCGACGAAGCCTACACCGATTTTTCAGTCGCCAAATTTAACGTTGGCGCTGGCGTGATCAATTCACGATTGACCGGGCACAGTAATGTGGGCATCAACACTTATCTGATGCGGTCCATCACGCGATCGATCTCGCTGAACGGTAACTTCTACCAGAGCCGTCCCAAAGGCTCGAAGCCAACCAACACTCTAACCGCGATGTTTCGCGAGCAGCTGAATCAGAAGTTTGCGCTCACGCAAACGGTCATCAATTCGAATGGGCAGACGACAGCTGGGTTGGGCGGCGAGTATGTAGGGAATCGTGTCAACGCGAGCCTTGGCTATCAGACCGTTTACGTGCCGTTCCGTCCGGATAATGCCTTCCAGCAAGCTCTCAGTTTCAACGCCAGAGTCAACTTGCCGCGAAATGT
>DASTGW010000147.1:0-6548 GCA_035718705.1 Terriglobales bacterium
GAACTACTGTCACGAGCGCCCAACTCGAACAGCGGCAACGAACTCGCATACAAAACTTCTTTGGGCCGCAACTGCTCCAGTTCATCCCAAATCCGCCGCTCCGCGTCATCGCCCGTGAACTCCGTCGCCCTGAACTCGCCCGTCGAAAGGTCAAGCGCCGCAAATCCAACTACGAGCATGCCTTTCGAGCTAGCTCTTACCACCGCCGCCAGGAAGCTGTTCTCTTCCGCGCCAAGCGCATTGTCGGCTGCCGTTCCCGGCGTCACTACGCGGGTCACTTCGCGTCGCACCAGTTTCTTCGCAACCTTCGGGTCCTCCACCTGCTCGCAGATCGCGACCTTGAATCCCTTGCGTATCAGCTTCGCGATATATCCCTCAGCCGCGTGATAGGGAACTCCGCACATGGGCACGGCAATGCCTTTTTCCTTGTTCCGCGAAGTGAGCGTGATCTGCAGCTCCTTCGACGCGGTCACTGCGTCGTCGAAGAAAAGCTCGTAGAAATCTCCTAATCGGAAGAAGAGCAGTGCATTCGGATGTTGTTTCTTGATCGCCGCATACTGCCGCATCAGCGGAGTGCCGGCATTGTCGAGCGAGATCGTGGACGAAGCTCCCCCCGATGCTTCGGCGGCATCGTCAGGCGGCAATTTCTCCGGGGAAGAAGGCGTGGAAGGCTCGCTCATCTGCTAGAAAAGCTGCCCGGATTATAGCAATGAAGCCTGTGGAACCTATATAGCGCAGGTACCTGAAAGCGGTCCCGGCGGCTCGACACGCGTGCGCGTCGCGGTGGGGATCCAATCGTTCGAACTGATTCGACCATAGACTCGAAACTCCGTTCCTAACCCCTAACCCCCAACCACTAACTCCTATCTTCCATACCCTTCCACTATCCCCTTGCCGTCCACAGCCGCAATCTGTTTTCCTTGTCCGCATGCAACTCCGGAAAGACCCCATCACCCGCTCGTGGGTCATCACGGGCGACGATCCCGCCTCTGTCACCAAGGAAGATCGCGGATGCCGTTTCTGCGCTGACTCCAAGTCTCCCGGTCAAGTTATCTCCACCCAGGCTCCCATCGATAAGGAAAGTCCCTGGTCAGCCCGGGCGGTGGTGCACCCTCACCCCATTTTTCGTGTTGAGGGTGATTCGCAGCGCGTGGGTGAGGGTCTTTACGACAAGATGCAGTCGGTCGGAGCTCATGAGATTCTGGTGGAAGGGCCGAAGCACGACCGTCAGCTCTGGCAGCAGACCGACGCGCAGATCGAGCAGTTCCTGTTGCTCGCCGCCAGCCGCATCACCGACCTCAAGCGCGATCGCCGCTTCAAGTACGTCACCATCTATAAGAATTTCGGGGCCGGCGCCGGACAGGATTTCGACCATCCCACTTCCGAGCTGACCGCTACGACCTTTGTGCCGCGCCGCATCCTCTATGAGCTCCGCGCGGGCAAAGAGTATTTCGCCCAAAAAGAGCGCTGCGTCTTTTGCGACATCCTCGCCCAGGAACAACGTCAGGCCTTGCGCATCGTTGAAGCTCGCGGAGATTACATCAGCATGTGCCCCTACGCGCCGAGAGTGCCCTACGAAGTCTGGATCATGCCCCGCACGCACGAAGCTTCGTTTGAGCGCGGTGTCACTACCCGCCAGGCATCCGTGCGCGATCTGGCGGCTCTGCTGCGTCGAACCCTCAAGCGCGTGCTCGGCGTTACCGACGCCTTTCACCTTGTGCTTCACACCTCTCCCAACACGCTTCACCGCAATTCAGTACTCGGTTATTGGAAGACCATTGATGACGACTACCACTGGCATCTCGAGATCATGCCCATCCTCCCGGGAAAGTCGAAGTCGTACACCTTTAAAGAGGTGTACTTTACGCCAGTGAGCTCTGAGACTGCGGCCGCCAAGTTGAGGGAATTGCCGGCTGAGTAGTCGGTCCCAGTGAAGGAGCACGAAATCTATTTCGCAAAATTTGGCATAGTACCCGCGCGAACTTGCTATTCTGAATACATAGGGTGGAAGAAGAGCCGAAATTCTCTTCTCCCACCCTTCATCATTTAGCGAACAGTAAACATCGTTGCCACACCTGCAGTCTGTATCTCGAAAAGCTAAGTGGAGCGTTATGAATATTTTGGGCCTTAACTCATTTGTTTTGTTGGTATTCGCATAAAAATCACCACGTAAGTGACTGATTCGCAAGGTCTGAGGGGTGGGTGGGGATCTGTTTCAATAGATTACGACCGTAATCGATGCATTACTGCTTCGAGCACGAGATTGCGAACTGTTGCTCCATACTGCGCTCATGCTTTCGGCCCTGCGCGAGTACTTCGAGGACCATCCATGGCGAGCCGTTACCTCCGCCGATGTGATCGGATGGGGCCTCTTCTATTTGTTGTTCATGTTCTATGCGGCGGCTAAAAATGGCGAGTTCCTCTTCATCGACTTCGCCAACCTTGTGATCCACGAGGCCGGACATCCGCTGTTCAGTTACTTGGGCGACGGCGCGACCGTATGGGGCGGCACCATCCTGCAATGGTTTGTGCCCTTCGCGCTGGCCACCTACTTCGTTTTCCAGCGCCAGGTCACGGCGTTCGTCTTCAGCCTGTTTTTCTTTTTTGAGAACTGGCTCTACACCGCGACCTA
Source organism: Terriglobales bacterium (assembly GCA_035718705.1). Lineage (GTDB taxonomy): Bacteria > Acidobacteriota > Terriglobia > Terriglobales > Acidobacteriaceae > DATMXP01. The sequence goes on from DASTGW010000147.1 coordinate 2,633, forward strand.
CATGGCCGATGCCCGCGCACAAGCCTTGCCGCTGGTTTCCATCGGCGGAGGCGACGGCGACGAGAACATGCACGACTGGTACAACATCTTCTCGCGCCTCGGCGTGCTGAATCACGACGTGCAGATCGCGCATTTCATTCGCGTCTGCGGCTGGATTGGAATGCTCAGTTGCGTGGCATTTCTGATGTGGCGTTATTACCAGTCGCAGAAAGCTGAATCGCTTGCTTCGGTCAGAACTTCTTTTCAATAAACGTCCGTAGCTCGCAGATCGATTCCACGCGCGGAACACCATTGTTCGCGTATGTCCCGTAAGGATCGATCAGGATCGCATTCATGCCAGCGCCTTCGGCTCCGCTGTAGTCGATGGAATACACGTCGCCGACATAGACGCTGTTTTCACCTGTGACGTTCAGGCCCCGAAGAGCCGTCTCGAAGATGATCGGACTCGGCTTCTGATGTCCGACCTTTCCGGAATCGAAGATCGCCTCAAAATATTGCGACAGCTTCAACCGATCGAAGACTTCGGAAATCCGTCCGTCAGAGTTGCTGATGACAGCAAGTCGATACTCTTGCTTCAGGTCTTTGAGGCACTCGGGAACATCGGGCGGAACGAAAGTCCAGTTCCCCGACTTTCGCGCTGCAGCCACCAGCTCTGCCAGCAACTGTCGATCGGAAGAAAGCTCGCCAATCAGTGTTTGGTAATAGATGATCCAGTATTGTTCGTCGGGGTTTACATTGGCGCTGGGGTTTGCTGCCGACGCGTCGCGATACTGTCGCGCCGTGCGTTCCGCCGCATGCAATTGCTCCTGCGAGTATGTGATTCCACGTGCTTTCAGCGGCGCGAGCGTCAGCTCACGATCAGGGAAGATCAGCGTTCCGCCGGCATCGAAGAAGATCGCTTCCAGAGCCAAGTCTTAACTCCTCGTCAAGAGATTGTAACCGCAGAAACAGCAAGACCCGACGTTTCCGTCGGGTCTCGTGAGCAACGTAAGCTAACTACTGTTGACGGCTCGCCGGCGGAACGATGCCGTTCATGCGCAGATAGACCACCATTTGCCCGTAGTGATCGAAGCTGTGCCAGGTTACGATGCTGGCCAATCCGAGCCGCGATGACTTCGCGCCGAACGGACCATCGATCATCTCCATCACGTTCTTGTCGTTCACTGTGGCAAGCGCTTTGTGGGTGTAGACGAACGAATCTTTCACGTACTTGACGATCTGATCCTTCGTCTTCAGATCATCGGAGCCATTCTCGGACTTCGTGTCGACCGGAGGCTTTTCCCCCAGCAGTGCCGCCGCGACCATGTAGTTCACGGTCGCCACGTGCTTCGCCTGGGTTGCAAAGGTTCTCACACCCTTGAATTCGCCGTTCGTCGGCGCGAAGTCGAACTTATCGGCAGGCATGGCTTCCACGAGCGGTACAAACTCCTTCTCCAAACTAGCGAACTGGCGGTCAAAGGCTTCGCCTGCATTCGCGGGCGGATTGGGAGCCTGCTGGGCAAGGGCAACGGTGCAGAACAGCAGAATAGGTAACAACAGCTTCTTCATCTGTCTTTCTCTCTCCTGTTGGAATGAATCTATTGCTGGGCCGAAATCAAGCTTCGATGGGTGCAGCGCGGTAAACCTGGTCAGAACTTAATGGATATTTGCCGCTGGTCGCGAGTCCGATCACTAGAGCAATGGCCGCGATCAACAAGGCAATCGGCATGCTCAACTTCTCGGCCAACACTCCCCACAAACTGCTGCCGACCGCGAGGCCGCCCTGCAACACGAGAAGATACATGGAAAGTGTACGAGCGCGCAGGTAAGAAGGCGAGCACATCTGCGCGGAAACGTTAAGCGAGGCAATAATCACGATCCACGCTGCGCCACCGATAAATAAGATGGCGCAATGCGAGCGGAACTCATGAATGTAACCAGTTGCGGCGGTCACCGCTGCGTACAACAGTGTCGCGCCCGCAACCAGTTCGTTCATGGATAGCTCGCGACGGGCATAAGGAAGTATCGTCGCTCCAACTAAAGCGCCAAGCCCAAAGAAGGTCACGATCGTGCCGAAGCCCACCGAACCATAACACTGGGCAATGATCGGCAGCATCGCCCAGAGCGCGCTGGCTGAAACACTGAATACCGCGGTCCGAATCAGCACCGAGCGCATTCCCTGCGACTGCCTTGCGAACACGAATCCGGCCTTAATGGCCGACTTCACATTGCTTCCTGGCATTGGATCTTCATGTGGACGCCGCTTCCATCCGTGCAGTACCAGCATGACCCCGAAGAATGACACGGCATTCAGCAGGAATGCTGAAGCCGCTCCCCAAGCGGCAATCACGATTCCGCCCAGCGCCGGTCCAACCGCGCGCGCCACATTGAATCCCGCGGAGTTGAGCGCGACCGCGGAAGCGAAGTTCTCTTCCGAGACGATTTCGTGCGTGATCGCCTGCCACGCAGGATCGTTCATCACATTGCCGATGCCCATCAGGAAAACGAAGAGCAGCAGGACGATTGGTGTCGTAAGTCCCAATGCAGTCAGAAGTCCCAGTCCGAGGGCAGCGATCACCATCCATGTCTGGGTGATCAACAGTAAGCGGCGACGGTCGATCATGTCCGCCAGCGCTCCAGCGAGGATCGATGCCAGAAACACAGGCAGTGACATCGCCGCTTGCACCAGTCCGACCATGATGGGCGAACTGGTCAGCGAGGCCATCAGCCAGCCGGCGCCCACGTTCTGCATCCAGGTTCCGGTATAGGAGACGACGGCTGCGATCCAGAGCGCTCGGAAGATCGGTTCGCGCAATGGCCCAAGCGCGGAATTGCCGGGCTTGGCGAGTCCAAAGGCCGTTGCTGGAGTGCCGTTTGCCATTAGCCTTGCTCAGCCGTAAACGGCCATTCGCGCCGTGCGAAACTGCGGACGAAGTAGACGAGGATTCCGACCGCGAGAATCAGCAGCCCGTAACGAATTTCTTTTGCGAAGTTCGGCCGCATGATCAGTACATAGAGAAAACCGAAAGAGGCGATCAGGGCAGGCGCGGGATATAGCCACATGCGGAATGGGCGTTTCAGGTCCGGCCGCCGCGCGCGCAGGACCATCACTCCAATCGCCTGGATGAGGAACTGAATCATGATTCGAATCACGACCAGGGCCGAAATGACGTCGGCGAGACGCAGAAAACAGAAAAGTATGGCCACCCCGCCAAGAGTCAGTAGTGAGACGTGCGGAAACCGAAAACGTGAGTGAACTTTGGCCAGGGCAGAGAAGTAATTTCCATCAAGGGCGGCGGCGTACGGAACGCGGGAGTAGCCCAGCATGAGCGAAAATACGCTGGCGAACGCCGTCCACATGATCAGGACTGCCACGACCTGTCCGGCAAAATGACCGTAGGTGCGCTCTAAGACAGTCGAGGCGACGTAAAACCGCGAATCCGACTTAGCGGCAGAAACCAGCTCCTGCCAGGGAATTACTCCGAGGATCGAGATGTTCATCACGATATAAATCGTGGCGACGATCAAGATGGAATAAATAATGGCTCGTGGGATATTGCGTCCGGGTTCTTTGATCTCGTCGCCGATGAACGCTACGTTGTAGTAGCCCCAGTAGTCATACGCGGAGACGAGCATGGCCGCGCCAAGTCCGAGGAAGAAGGCGTGGTCAAGATGGAACGCATTCGGCGGAAAGGAAAACGCACGAGCGCGATCGAAATGCGTGATTCCGGCAAAGGTAACGCAAGCGATGGCGAGACCGACTCCGATGCCGAGAAACTTGGCCAACTTCCCGATTGCCGTGATCTGGCGGTAGAGCAGAAAAATTGCCAGCATGGCGGCGCCGATCGCAACCCACGTTCCCCGATTGGCGAGCAGGCTGACGTCGATAGGTCCGGCATGAAATGTCCGTTCAAAATATTTGTAATCGAGCGACGGA
>DASTGW010000148.1:0-8159 GCA_035718705.1 Terriglobales bacterium
CGAACTGCAGGATCGCCATCCCCGGCATGTGAAACTGATGACGGATAGCTTCTACCTCTGGCGTTATGACTCCGAGGTTCTCGGCGATGATCGGAAGATCGCCGAGTTCCCTTTCCAGAACGGCGAAGAGTTCAGCACCCGGTCCGGGAAGCCATTCGCCGTTGATCGCAGTAGTCGAACCGCCCGGAACTTCCCAGTAGGCCTGGAATCCGCGGAAGTGATCGATGCGAACATAATCGTATAAACGCAAGGCAGCTCGCATACGATCCACCCACCATCGATAGTCCGTTTCCTTCATCAGCTTCCAGTTGTAGATGGGATTGCCCCAGAGCTGGCCGGTAGCGCTGAAGTAGTCGGGCGGAACGCCGGCCATTCTTTCAGCGTTGCCGCGCTCATCAAGACAGAAGAATTCACGATGCGACCAGACGTCGGCAGAATCGTGCGCCACGTAGATGGGGACGTCACCGATGATCTTGATGCCGTGCTGATGAGCATACTCACGAAGCTTGTGCCACTGGTCGAAGAAGATGTACTGCCAGAACTTGATGGCCTGGATTTGCGGAGCAAGCCGCGCCGACCAAAGCAGTATGGCTTCCGGTTTGCGAGAGGCGATGTCGCCAGGCCACTTCGTCCACTCCAAAAGATGATTGGCTTCCTTGACGGCCATGAACAGGGCGAAATCATCCAGCCATGAGGCGTTTTCGCTGGTGAATTGCTCGTACCTACTTCTTTCTTGCGACGATGCCGATTGAACGAAGCGATCGGCAGCTTTGCGGAGCAGCGGCATCTTGAAATCTATAGCTGCGCCGAAATCGACCGTGTCTTCCGGGAACTTAGGAGGGCTATTCACTTCACTGGCGGTGAGTAGTCCCGACTCAAGCAGTCCATCCAGGCTGATAAGGATCGGATTGCCTGCACTGGCCGAGAGTGCCTGGAAGGGAGAATCGGCATAACCCGTCGGGTTCAGCGGCAAAACCTGCCAGAGTTTCTGACCGGCGGCAGAGAGGAAATCGATGAAACGGAACGCCTCGGGGCCGAAGTCGCCGACGCCAAAAGGTCCGGGCAGCGAAGTGGGATGCATCAGGACTCCGCTGGAACGCGGAAACTTGGGGGCAGTCGTCATAAGAGCAATGATTGTAAATGCTGAATACGGGCCGGAGGTTGGATCGCAATGCTGAAGCGCGATGTATGCTTTTCGAATGAAACACACACGTAAGCTGGCGGAATCGATTGCAGAAAGGTATGCAGCGCATCGTAACGTTCAGGCGGTGGCTTTGGCAGGATCGCAAGCGAGCGCACAGGCTGACGCATCCTCGGATATCGATGTCTACGTTTACGTGACTCATCCCTTCACGCTTGAGGAGCGAAAACAGATCGTGGGAGATGGCAATCGGCAGGAGATCGGCAATAACTTTTGGGAACCGGGCGATGAGTGGGTCGACGACGAGAGTGGGCTCTCCGCCGATGTGATGTTTCGCAATGTGGATTGGATCGAGGAACAGATCAACCGCGTGATCCACGATTATCAGGCGTCCGTCGGATACTCCACCTGCTTCGTTTACAACGTTAAGAACTCCGAGATTCTGTTCGATCGTGACGGCTGGTTTGCCGAGCTACAGCGGAAAGCGAGCGCGCCGTATCCGATTCAGCTGAAACGATCCGTGGTGGCGAAGAACTATCCTATCCTGCGGAATACAATCTCTTCCTACGCGCACCAGATCGAAAATGCGATTCGACGGGATGATCTCGTCAGTGTGAATCACCGCACGGCGGCATTGCTGGCCAGCTACTTCGACATCCTGTTTGCGCTCAATGGTCAACTGCATCCAGGAGAGAAGCGACTGATTCGACTAGCCGAGCAACTCTGCCCCAAGCTGCCGTTACACTTCAAAGCTGAGGTTGAGCAGGTGCTTCGATCCGTATCACAGCCCAAACAGCAGCTCATTCCAGCGATCCATGACCTGATGGATTCGCTTTACGCACTGCTTCGAAGCGAGCAGTTAATTTAAACGCTCGCGCATCTCACCATGTGAAAGCAGTTGGGGAGCACACATGGCCAAGGTCGTTACGGAAATACCCAAAGAGAAAGTTCCTCGACGGAGCACCGAATCGCCATCAGCATGGGAATTGGGCGGCCTCACCTGGTGGCAACTCGGGAAGCGGCTCTGGACTTCAATGGATTCAGAGCACGACGATACCTTCGGACGTGCTGCTGAACTGGCCTTCTACTTCTTCCTTGCCGTCTTTCCCGGATTGCTACTGCTCATGACGGTGTTGGGCCTGGTGGCGGGAAAGCATCCAGAAGTGCAGCAGACTCTGTTCCGCTACGCGGCGAGCGCTCTGCCCCCGGAAGCCTGGGGAGTGATTCAGAAAACGATCACCGAAACCGCGAGGGCAGCAGGTGGATGGAAGGTGATCGTCGGATTGCTTGGTGCGTTGTGGTCGGCTTCCGCAGGAATTTCGAGTCTGATGACGGTGCTGAATTTCGCCTATCACGTAAAAGAACGGCGGCCATTTTGGAAAGCACGATTGATTATTGCTCCGATACTAACTGTCACGTTATCGGCACTCATGCTCTCAGCGTTAGGAATCGTGTTGTTTGGAACGGCAGCTGCAACCTGGGTAGCTGCGCATGGACTCGGCACAGCAGCAGTGGCGTGGCGATTTGTGCAGTGGCCCATCGCGCTGTTCTTCGTTGTCTTGGGATTCGCGGTGCTCTATTTCTGGGCTCCTGACGTGGAAGACCAGAAATGGTACTGGATTACACCCGGATCGCTCATTGGAGTGGGACTTTGGGTGCTGGCGTCCGCTGGATTCCGAGTGTACCTGCACTTCTTCAACAGCTACAGCGCGACGTATGGATCCTTAGGCGCCGTGATCGTGCTGATGCTGTGGTTCTACATCACGGGACTGGCGCTACTGATTGGCGCGGAGTGCAATGCAGAGATCGAGCATGCAGCGGCGGAACACGGCAGAGCAGATGCGAAGCTGAAGGGAGAAAAAGAAGCGCCGGCTGCATAATGCTCTTCCTTGGAGATCCCCACATCTGCCAGATGCAGGCAGATGTGGGGCTGACAGTCGAGAATTCCTATTCAGTGGTGTAGCTGATTTCCAGCGTGCGCACTCGCCAGCAGGAGACGACAAGCACGCCGGCAGTGAGCATGAGCGCGCCGAGCACAGCGAACCACTGCGGGATAGGTTCGGTGTTCACAGTCAGCAAGGCGAAGATGCCCTGGGCAGGCACCGCCACTGGCAGCAGATGCTTCAAATAGGCCGCGATACTGAACTTTTGCAGGAGTGGCGGAAGAACCGAACTGATGAATTCCCAGCCCATCAACATCAGAGCGGCGGGAGCAGGATTCTTCATCAGCATGCTGAAGAGCAGGAAGATCGCCCCGTAACCAAGACAAGCGAGCGCGGTCACGGTCACGTAGGAAAAGAGCTGCGACAATCCCGGGCCATCGAAGACGTACTGCGAACCAGCAGCGCCAAAGGGCAGATACATCAGCACGAACGAAAGCACTACCGCGAACTCAAACAGCAACAGCGCGCGAACCGCGCCAGCTAGAAACTTCCCTACGAGCAGCACTTCCCGGCGGATAGGCGAGAGGAAGTAGTAATGTAGGCTGCGTTCAATCATTTCTCCACGAATGAGGCGCGCGAAGATGCCGAGGCATCCGAAGAAGATTCCCAATCGCAGATAGTAGAACTGGAAGATGGCGGCGAGCACGTTGGTGTCTTCGCTAATCGTCTCGAAGCGCAGGTTCGAAGCAACCGCGTGGATAAAGATGATGACCGCCGGTGCAAACGCGAGGAAATAGACCCAGGCGCCACGCCACGTAAAGAGATTGCGGCGCGTCTCGAGGCGCACCACCGCGGCAATCTGCGTGGCCCACAACCGCCAAGGCTGCTCTATGAATGACTTTCGCATGGAAGCAACTTGTTCGCGCGTCATGCCTGGCCTCCGTCGGATCCGATCAAATACTGGTAGATGGCGTTGGCATCATCGTCGGCGGGCATGATGGATTCGATTTGTACAATCCCGTCAGTAACGATCTTGTTCAACAGGATGTAGAACTGATCAACGTCCTGGGTTCGGAGGAAGACACCGGCGCCGTCGTTGTGGAGGCGGGCTTCCACGCAATGATCGAGTTCAAAGATGCGTGAAGCCAGAACTTCCGGACGCCCGCAACGCACAAGTATCTGCATGGGCTTGTCACGGACTTCCTGCCGAACCTGGTGAATGTCGCCTTCCGCGATCACATATCCGCCGGTCATCAGCACTACGCGGTCGGAGATGCGATCCACTTCTTCCAAAATGTGGCTGGAGATCACGACGTGCATGCCCTGCTTGCCGAGCTCCTGGAAGAGTGCAAGTGATTCGGCGCGCGCCATGGGATCGAGTCCGTTAAGTGGTTCGTCGAGCACCAGCACCGTGGGATGATGTGCGATTGCCTGCGCCAGTCGAACCTTTTGCCGCATGCCCTTGCTGTATCCGGCGACATCACGTTTCGCTGCCTGGGCGAGATCCACACGATTGATGGCTTCTTCCGTGAGTTGGCGAGCCTGTTGCTTGCCTATCCCGTGAAGAAGAAGCGAATCACAAACGAAATCCCATCCGCTCACGCCGCGCGGAAAGTAGTCGAATTGCGTACAGTATCCCACGGCGCGAAAGAATTCATACGCGCTCGAAGGCAGCATGCCCATAACGCTCAGCGAACCTTTGGTTGGGCGAATAAGTCCGGTCATCAGGTTCATCAGTGTCGTCTTGCCGGAACCGTTGGGACCTACCAGGCTGGTAATGCCCGGAGGTAACGTGAGCGTTACACGGTTTACTCCTAGCACTTCGCCGTAGAACTTAGAGACGTCGTTGAATTCGATACGGTCGTTCATCCGCGGACCACCTCCCGGGCGCGAATCCGGGCATTCAACGCGAAGGCACAGGCAGAGCAGATGGCGGTCAAGGCTACGAGCATCGCGAACGTTGGAAGATCGTTGCGCGTCGAGAAACGAGGTAAGTCAACGTGAAGCAGGCGGTACCACAAGGTGAACATCATCGATGGAATGTTGATGAGGGTGCCCCAATTCGTGCGCATCACCTGATTGAAAACACCGCCCATGCCAGCCGGCACAAAGATGGTTGCAAAGACCATCGCCGTGGCGACAATTCTCCAGCGCACCCAGGACGACACCGCAAGGGCTACGAGAGACAGCAAGATGATCCAGATGAAGCACCCCAGCAGCGCTCCGTAGGCTATGTGGAGATGAGCAAATGCCCACGTCGTCGGCGAAAGGTATGATTGCATCGAGAAAAGCAGAAGGACGGGCACCCAGGTCACCGCCGAGATGAAGCTGGCCATGACAGCAAACTTCGCAAGAACGTATTCGAGTCGCGAGATGGGATGACTCAGGATTGTCGGCAGCGCGTTGTTCGAGAGATCGACGGCAACCAGGCGCGGACCGATCCAGGCCGTCAGCACGAGAGCCAGCCAGCATTGTCCCTGCAACGCGACGAAGAAGTAGCGTTCGTTGATCGTGAAGTTCGGTGTGCCGCCTCCCTGAGCGGCAATGAGCAACTTCACGGTGTCGTTGTTCATGATGTAAATGGCAGCTGCCATGATTAAGGTCGGGATCTGGCAAAGCACGAACAGCACGACCGTGATGCGAGAAGACCAGACGTCGGCCACGGAATAGCGCATCAGCACGCCAAAGCGTGTTGCTCGCGAAGTGGGCTGGCCGATGTAAGGACGATAATTGCGTTTAAACACCGACACGGGCCACCCCCAGTTTGCTGTCCATAGCGGTGAGGAAGATGTCTTCGAGCGAATCGCGACGGTAGTTCATACGACGAATCTGAATCCCTTGCTCGGCGGCGATCTTGTAGAGATCGCGGATCTCGACGGAGTCAGGCATTACCAACTTCCAGCGCCCGCCGGGGAAAGATGCACACTCGCACCCGAGCGAGCGAACAGCCGCACCGAAAGGCTCGCCGGCCGCGACGGTTTCAAGTTCGATGAAGCGACGATTGGCGCGACGCTCTTCCTCGAGGTTGCAGATGGAGGCGATCTTCCCTGCTTTGAGAATGAGCACTTCGTCGCAAGTCTCGTCGATATCGCGCAACAGATGGGAGGAGATCAACAGCTGCGTGTGACCGCTGTCACGAACGTCGCGGATGAGTTGAATCATGCGCTGCCGTGCCACGGGATCGAGGCCATTCGTCGGTTCGTCGAGGATCAGCAATCGCGGACCGTGGACCAGGGCTTGCGCCAGTTTCACTAACTGCTTCATGCCAAGCGAGTACGTGGAGATCTGGCGATAGCGAACTTCGCCCAGCCCGACGTAGAACATCGCTTCATGGGCTCGCTCGAGAGCTTCCGGCGCGGGGATACCAGCGAGTTCGGCCATGTAACGGACAAAATGGATGCCGCTCATGTTGCCGATGAACGAATCGTTCTCCGGCATGTAGCCGACTTGGGTACGGATCTCGCGGCTTTGCTCATGGACGTCGAGTTGAAAAACGCGCGCTGTGCCCGCGGCGGGTGGGTGGAAACCGAGCAGCGTGTTAATGAGGGTTGATTTACCGGAGCCGTTGGGGCCGAGAAGGCCGATCGCCTTCCCGCTAAGCGAACCGCTCAGCGAGTTCAGGACCGGCCTTCCTCCCAGTCGCACTTCCAGTCGATCGAGTTCGATGACCGCCATGCTTGTATATACGTTCCCTATTGGTTGCGAGTTCCACGCCCGAGCAGTGATGCAACAGCCATCCAATCATAGCCAAGCAATCGGCTGTTGCTGATAGCTTCGATTCGGCTATCGCGTCCCCAGCCACAGATTACGCTGGGGCGGGAGTCGCCTGCCAGTTCCTCGATTGCTTTCCGTGCGTCGCCGGTATTCACCGTCGAGAGCAGCGGCTGCAGAATCGGGGAAAGGTTCTGGTAGGCGACCAGCGAGTAATTCGCGTTATCGTCCTTCGGCAGCAGGGCCTTAAAATCTGCCGAACGTCCGAGTGAATCGCCGGTCGCACGAGTTTGCAGAGTATTCATGAGTGTTGCACGATCCGGACCGATTATCATGTAACCCGCCGCGAACGTGTAGTACATCGGCTTGGCCTTGCTGTCGCGGCTTTGCACCGTATAGTACTTCTGACCGTTCACCTCTTCCGTGACTAGATCCACGCCGGGCTTGCCGTTGCGCTGCGCCTCCGCATTGCAGCTCTGAACCAGGGTTTGCAGCGACGCGGCCAGGCCGTCAGCGTCGTGGACCTCGATCACGAACTTCCACGACGGGGTCGGTAGCACAGGGCCATCGAGCGCGAGAACCGCGTCTCCACCGAAGTGCGCGGCGAGGTCCTGCTGAATATCGAGGTTCAGCTTGGCATTCGCCTCAGCGAGTTTGCTCTGCGCCTTCGCCGGATCTTCCGCCATGTTGAAGACGTCGGTCAGCATCTGCTGAGGGTCCTTGGCGATGAATGCAACCGCAACAGCTGCGTTGCGGGAGACAAAGTCGAGCGATCCCATCGGTGCAGGTGCTGCGAGCCACGAAGGAATTCCGCGGCGCTGAGCACCGAAGTCCAGTACGAGGCGGTTTTCTGGAATGCTGTTCAGTTCACGATGCTCGACGACCAGATAGCGCATGTCAGACATACCGCTGCGAATCATCGCGGCATCGTGACGTGCCGTATGGGGATTGCGGCCGGCTTCCTTCTGCATCAACCCCTGCAGGTCGGCGGCGAAGAAGAATCCGGCACCGCGGTTATAAGCCTCGGTAAGGCGCTGGCCAAATTGCGTCGCTTCGATCCCAGAAGGTCCGGCATCGAGTTGGGCGTTCAACTTGATCAGTGATTCTCGATCGCCGGAGAAGACCACTTCGTTTTGCCGTACCAGTGCGAGCGGGCCATCCGACTTCGAAGGCAATGAAGTGAGGTCGCCCGGTTCGACAACCGTCAGCTTCTTTCCATGCACATCGGCAAAGCGAGTGTTGAGGAAGTCCTTGAGGCCAGTGCGACGAACTTCGGCGACTAACGCCCCGGGCTGCTGTCCACCAAAACCGACGATCACTACTTCGTCGCCGAGGTAATCGCTGAGCTCGCGAAGCTTGGCGATCATGTTGTTCCACTCGTCGGCCTGTCCGGGCTGACCGTGGGTCCAGAACTCACGCAGCGT
>DASTGW010000149.1:0-2692 GCA_035718705.1 Terriglobales bacterium
TCGGAGATACTCTCGCCACTTGGGTTCTGTACGTAACCGGTTGTACCCACTGCGAGGAATCGTCCACTGGGCAACGGAGCGGCGTCGAACAGAACGTCGCCTCGATCGACATCAATCAGGTTATAGGAAGTGAGAGTGCCATCAGGCCCGATCAAGGCTGTGAAAGCGTTCCAGCCGGTTCCGTCAGAACGCACCTCGGAGAGGACGCGGCCCGTCAGCACAAATCCGTGAGGCATAGCGCGTACGCCATGGAGTTCAGAACGATTTTGAGTGTCGACCACGGTGCTTCCTAAGCGGTGTCCGTCGGTGGTCGCAAGACGGGTGAGCAAAACGCCTGAGGTTGCTGATATCGGCTGATTGAAGTATTGCGCGTGCGCGCGAAAGGTGAAGTTGGACTCATTTGCATTCACGACACCGATCGCGAGAGTAGCGGCGGAATCCAAATCCACGTAAACCCGGATGTGATTTTCCAGCTGACCAAAAACGTCGAAGCTACCGCTGATCAAGCCAATGCCAAGAATCGAAGCGCCTGGCTCGACGAGCGTGCGCCAGGACTGCTGATAGGCGCCACTCGCGTCAGGGTCAAGGCGGTACGCAACGATCGCATTGCGTCCGGTACGCAGAACCAGAGCCAAGCTTTCCCCGAGCGGAGCAAGGCGCGCGGCATCGTGCATCAAGGCGGGCTGAAGCGCTGTATCGTCCTTAATGCCACCGGCATAGTTAAAAAAGGGGTCGGCGGCCGCTGCGGAATCGACGAACGGCTGGTCGCTGCGAATCATTCCGTTGGAGTCGAGGCGCACGATGCGAACTTCTCTGGCGGTGGTGAGAACCGCCGAGATGTCACCCGAAGGATGCACCACGAAATCGACAAGGGACCACCCTGCCGGCGGAGTGAATGTCCGAATGCTGTTGCCATCGCTTTGCGATATGGCGAGTGCGCGGTTTGGGCCGCTTTCGAAAAGGGATGTAAGCCGTTCTTCAAGCAAGACAATGCGATCCCCGGCTACCCGCGCCTTGGTGACAGTCTGCCCGGAGACGGAAATACTCACACCGACTGGAGGCGGCGGTGTGGTGGTTGCGCTTTTACTACCTCCACAACCAATGAGAATAGCAAGTGGCAAACTGAAGAGAAGAGTACGAATGAAGCTGCGGATGCGTGGCGTAATGACGGAACGTGCGGTCATACAAATATCGAGCTTCTGACTAACGATGGAATAGAAGCTGCTCTGCTAAACCCACAACGGTGCGCGAAAGTTGTGAGCTACTCGTCCCAATGGGGCAGAATTAACAAAGAAGTGACAAAAGTTCGGAGCGGCGTCCTTTCAAGGCATAAGAAAAGGCCGGACTAACGTCCGGCCTTTGGTGATTCTGTTTGATAGCCTGAAGCGGCGCGGCTGAAGCCGCGCCCTTTCAAAGCAAGTTACTCGGCTGCCAGTTCTTCGGTTTCGCCTTCCTGGCGCATCATTTCCAATGCGCGCTCGGCTTCCTCGAACTCGCGGGTGACTTCTTCCTGGACCTGCTTCGCCTGGTCCTCTAACTCGGGAGCGAGGCGAATGGCACGGTAGTATTCCATACCGGTGCCGGCCGGGATGAGTCGTCCGACGATGACGTTTTCCTTGAGGCCGCGGAGGTGATCCACCGCACCCTGAATGGCGGCCTCGGTGAGGACGCGCGTCGTTTCCTGGAACGATGCCGCGGAGATGAACGAGTCGGTCGAGAGCGACGCCTTGGTGATACCGAGCAGGAGCGGACGGCCCGTTGCCGGACGGCCTCCCTGCGAGATCACGCGCTCGTTTTCCTCGCGGAAGCGGAACTTGTCCACCTGCTGATCGAGGAGGAACTGCGTGTCGCCCACGTCTTCCACCTTCACCCAGCGCATCATCTGGCGCACGATCACTTCGATGTGCTTGTCGCTGATGTTCACGCCCTGCAACCGGTAGACTTCCTGGATTTCATTGACCAGGTAAGCCTGCAGTTCCTTCTCACCGAGGACGGCGAGAATGTCGTGCGGGTTGAGAGGACCATCCATCAGCGGCTCGCCGGCTTTGACGCGCTCGCCTTCCTGAACGTTGATGTGCGAACCCTTGGGAACCAGGTACTCGCGCTCGGTGCCGTTGTCGGCGGTGACGTAAACCTTGCGCTGTCCCTTGCTCACTTCGCCGAAGCGGACGGTGCCATCGATTTCGGTGATGACAGCGGGCTCATGCGGCTTGCGGGCTTCGAACAATTCGACCACGCGCGGGAGACCGCCCGTGATGTCCTTGGTCTTGGTGGTTTCGCGCGGGATCTTCGCCAGCACGTCGCCGGGATGGACTTCGTCTCCGTCCTGGACCATCAAGTGAGCGCGTGACGGCAACAGGTAACGCTTGTTGCCGGCCTTCGTCGAGCCCTTGATGACGATCGCGGGCTGGTGCTTCTCGTCCGGCGATTCGCCGACGACGAGACGCGAGAGACCCGTAACTTCGTCCACTTCTTCGTGCAGCGTGAGGCCTTCGTGCAGGTCCTTGAACGCCACGGTTCCACCGATTTCGGTGAGAATCGCGAAGGTGTAAGGATCCCATTCGACCATCACTTGTCCGAGCTGGACGGGCGTGCCGTCTTCGACCTTCAGCTTGGCGCCGTAAACGACCGAGTAGCGTTCCTTTTCGCGACCCTTCTCGTCGACGATGATGATCTGGCCCTGGCGGTTCAT
>DASTGW010000150.1:0-2781 GCA_035718705.1 Terriglobales bacterium
TTGTTGTGATCGAGGGACAAACGGAAGAAGATGTGCTCCAATCTGGTGAAGCCGTGATATCGAAATTGGAACAGCTACGCGAAGGCGATGCCATCGGCGGCTATGACCTCATTTCCACCTATCTGCCCAGCCGGCGAATACAGCAGGAGAGGCAACGGATGTTGCCGGAACGGAACGTGTTGAGGCACAACCTTGAAATTGCACTGAAGGGTCTGCCGTTCACGCCGGGACTCTTCGCACCGTTTCTCGATGCGATCGAGCTTGCACGCACCCAACCACCGGTTGACAGGAAGATCTTTGAGGGAACGGCGCTTGGGGTAAAAATGGCATCCTTGATGTTTGAACAGCAGGGGCGCTGGATGGCAGTCGTTCCGCTGCGTGGAGTCACCGATCGGTTGCATCTGGGCGGGATCGTGACGGGCTGGAACGTGCCCTCAGTGGCCTACGTCGATCTCAAAGAAGAGTCCAACCGCTTGATGACGACCTACCGCGATCGGACGCTCGTGATCGTGATGTGGGGTTGGCTGGCCATTACGTTGATATTGGCCATCGGGTTGAAGTCGATCAAGATTTTATGGCCGATTCTATTGCCTATCATGAGCGCATTGGTGGTGGTCGCGGCTGTCGTGAATGTCGCCGGTGAATCGCTCTCGTTGTTTCACGTCGCGACATTCTTGCTGGTGATCGGGCTCGGCCTCGACTACGCACTCTTTTTCAACCGGCCGGAAGGGAACGAGGAAGAGCGTGCTCGGACGCTTTACGGGTTGCTCGTCTGCAGCACCACGACGATTCTCGTCTTCGGCGTGTTGGCCTGCTCGACCATTCCGGTGCTGCATGCCATCGGTATGACGGCGGCGATCGGATCTTTCTGCTGTCTGCTGTTTGCCGGCATCATGGCCAAGAAGGAGTTGCATGCCGCCGTCTGAACGACCGATGACGCCGTTGACCCTGTCGGCGTATACACTCGTCACGACGAACGGCCGCGGTGTCGGCGCGGTGTCTCAGGCGCTGCGCGATCGGCGCTCCGGATTGAAGCCGTGCGATTTCGAAGACGCCCTGCTCAAGACCTATATCGGCCGCGTCGAAGGCCTGGAAGATTTTTCGCTCGAAAACGGATTGGAGCGATTTGATTGCCGGAACAATCGGCTGGCTTGGCTCGGGCTGCAACAAGACGGGTTCATGGTTGCAGTGGCTGAGGCGAAGCAGCGTTATGGAGCCGATCGCATCGCCGTCGTCATGGGCACCAGCACCTCCGGCATTTTGGATACGGAGCATGCCTATGCCAACCGCGATCCCCAAACCGGTGTGCTTCCCAGTTGGTACACGTCGCGGTATCGTTATACGCACAACATGTTCTCGTTAGGGCATTTTGTGCGGGCCTGTTTGGGATTGCGCGGACCGGCCCTGGTGATTTCCACCGCTTGTTCATCAAGCGCCAAGGTGTTCGCTACGGCTGCCCGATACCTCCAAGCTGGTCTTTGTGATGCGGCGATCGTCGGGGGAGTGGATAGTTTATGCCTGACCACGTTGTACGGGTTCTCCGCCTTGCAGCTGTTGTCGGCTCAACCTTGCCGTCCGTGCGACGAAGATCGGGACGGGCTCTCGTTGGGTGAAGCCGCGGGCTACGCCTTACTGGAATCAAGCGCGAGGATTGGGAAAAAGGGAGCCATTGCGCTGCTGGGTTACGGCGAAAGCACGGATGGCTACCATATGTCGCATCCTCATCCTGAAGGAGCGGGCGCTGTTCGAGCCATTCGCCAATCGCTGGATCGAGCAGTCCTCCAGCCTTCCGACATCGATTACATTAACTTGCACGGGACTGCGACCAGAGCGAACGATGCCGTGGAAGACAAGGCGGTGTACGGAATTTTTGGTGGAGCGACGCTTGCCAGTTCGACGAAGGGCTGGACCGGCCACACGTTGGGAGCTGCGGGGATCACCGAGGCCTTGATTGCGGCGCTGTGCCTGAAGCAAGGATTCGTTCCAGGCACGCTCAACTGCGAGCGTGTCGATCCCACGTTGCGTTGCCATATTGTATGCGAGAACGAGGAACGGCCGGTCAGGCGTATACTGAGCAATATTTTCGGATTCGGCGGGAATAATTGCAGTCTTGTGTTGGGAGTATTGTGATGCAAGTCGGCGTCCTCGGCATCGGAGTGTTAGGCGACGGCCTCGAAGGCTGGGTAAACAGCCGCGAGGTGCTGGCGGGAACAGTCCCGTTCCTTCCAAGTTCGACGCCAGATCCTGAGGCGGCGATCTTACCTGCAAACGAACGACGCCGCAGCAGCGACTGTGTGCGCTGGGCCGTTCAAGTGGCGCAAGAAGCCATGGCGCAGTCTGGGCTCGATCCGCACGAAGTCGCGACCGTGTTTGCTTCCTCCGGTGGCGAGATGGGCGTACTGGACAAACTCTGTCGTGCGTTGGCGACCAGCGAGCGTGTGATTTCTCCGACGCTGTTTCACCAGTCCGTGCACAACACGGCGGCCGGTTACTGGGGAATTGCAACGAGCTGCCAGCAGTCTTCGACTGCCCTCTCTTGTTACGACGATTCCTGCGCAGTCGGGCTTCTGGAAGCCGTGACGTATGCGACAATCGAAGCACGCCCGGTCCTGTTTGTCGCCTACGATCTGCCCGCGCCGGAACCGCTCAATGGAGCCCGGCCGATCGCATCTGCATTTGCCACGTCGCTGGTACTGACATCTTCTTCTGAACCGGCTCTTGCTACGGCGTCGGTGAGTCTTATTGCCGCGCAAAGAAATGATGTGACTGAGATGCCCAGTC
>DASTGW010000151.1:0-2754 GCA_035718705.1 Terriglobales bacterium
GCTCATGCGCAGCGATGCTCTTGTCGGCTCGCCGCCCGAAGCCTGCATCGATAACGATGGCCGTATCAGCACTTCGCCACCTTGCGGCCGCTCCTCGATATCGACTTTGTATCCGCTCACATCGTTCGCATTCAGCCATCCGTAATACGCCGAAGGCAACGACGCCGCTGCGAGTATTCCTGTCAGCGTCCCTTCCAGATCCTTGCGGCTCACTTCGCCCGGAAGCTTGCGCTGCAACTCGTGCCGCGCATCGCGCTCGATATTCTGCTGCGGCGAAGTGACGGCCACGACCTTGCCGCGCTCCGGAATTGTCTTCCGGCGACTCTCTCGCTCCTTCTCATAGCGCGCCCACTCATCGTCAGACACTTCGAACTGCTTGAGCTTCTCGCCCATTGCAGCCGCGGCCTTGTATCCGGCGGCGATGATCTCCTTGTAGCGCAGGTAATCGTCAGCGGTATATTTCTGGAGCGGCACCGCAATCACCATGTCTGCCTGCTGAATGCTGCGGCGCTCGTTCGCCAGAACTACGACGTTGACGACCTGACGCAGCACGCCGGTCAAACTGTTCAGTGATTCCTTCGACGCTGGCGCCGTTTCCAGGCTCACGGCGATCACGCGATCCGTATTCATCTTGCGCGCCACATCGACGGGAATGTTGTCTACCGCGCCGCCATCAACTAGGACGCGATCTCCCCATTTCACCGGCGTGAAGATGCCGGGAATCGCCATCGTCGCCCGTAACGCTAACGGCAATGGACCCGAATCGAGCGTGAACGCGCCGGCGCTGGTCAGGTCGGTTGCCACGCATCGGAACGGTGTTGGCAACTCGTCAAAGCTCCGCATTCCCGCATACGCAGCCGTGTAGCGGCTCAACATGAGCGCCAGCGGCTGACCTTGGTTCAGTCCGGTCGGAAGCGAGAAGTTGTGCTTGAAGCGCAAGGTGAAACCGGCATCGGAGGAATTCCAATCCTGTTTCTCGGCGATCGAGCGCTGTTCGTAGTTCGCGGCCGGCGTAAGGATCTCGTCGAAGTTCGACTCCTTCACGACTTTCTCAAGTTGTTGCGAATTCATCCCCGTCGCATAGAACCCACCGACGAGTCCGCCCATGCTCGTGCCGGCCACCGCATCGATTGGGATATGGTGTTCCTCGAAGTACTGCAACACGCCGATGTGGGCCAAACCCAGCGCGCCACCGCCGCTCAGTGCCATACCCAACTTAGGGCGTTGCGGGGGCGACTCCTGCCTCTGAACCTGTGCAACTAATGATGTAGCCAAAGTAACTAGTAATAAAACAGGAATAAACGTACGCAAGCGGCCTCCGGTGGCCCGGACGGGTAACTACTCGAACGTGCCAAATGAATACCCTAAAGTGTGCCTCAGCCTACTCCTGGCAGCAAGAAATGGCTGAGTTAGGGCCTTGATTCTGTGCGATAATTCCTGACACTCTCCGCAGAGTTCGCTATTTTCTTGCGGTTCGCTGTTTACTGAAACATAATCCCCGCTCGTAGTGGGTGATCCGGGTCCGTCGATGAATTGTCCCGATTGCGGTGCCTTTGTCCCTGAAGGTTCGAAGCAGTGCCCTGCGTGCAGCACGGCAATCGTCTGGAACGATCCGGACGCGACCTGGATGGGAAGCACCAATCAGGGGACCAAAGCCAAGGCTGCCAGTGGCGACGATGCTACTGCAGCGGGTTTTAATCGGCCGGCACCGCAGGTCGGCAGCGATGTTCTCACGCCTCCGCCGGCATCGTTCTCCAATCCCCGGCCCACATCGCCCAATGAAGGCGCTACCTGGGCTGGAGGTGCCAATGCCCCAACCTACATGGGTGGTGGCAGCGGAGCCAACGCGCCCACCTACATGGGCGGCCCGAATGCGCCCACCTACCTCGGCGGAGCTAACTCCCCGACGATGGGCGGATGGGGCGCTGCGGCTGCTCCTGCGATGGGGTTCGGAGTGGATTTCGGCCCTCGGTACCGCGTGGAAAAGCTGCTCGGTCAAGGCGGCATGGGCGCGGTTTACAAGGCTTACGATCAGGACCTCGACCGCACCGTCGCGTTGAAGCTGGTGCGTCCGGAACTGATGATTCATCCGGAAGCCATCGCACGCTTCAAGCAGGAACTGCTGCTCGCCAGCAAGATTTCGCACCGCAACATCCTGCGCATTCACGACCTCGGCGACGCCGGCGGCATGAAATTTATTTCCATGGCGTTCGTGGAAGGCGAAGACCTTCACCAGGTGCTCCTGCGTGAAGGCAGGCTGCCGCTGGAGCGCATGCTGCACATTACCAGGCAGCTCTGCTCGGCGCTCGAGGCTGCGCACTCGGAGCACGTGGTCCATCGCGACCTGAAGCCGCAGAACATCATGCTGGGTCCGAATGATCATGTGTACGTTTCGGACTTCGGCCTCGCGAAATCACTCGGCGCCGTGAACAGCATGACGCAGAGCGGCGAAATGCTGGGCACGCCGCGCTACATGGCTCCCGAACAGGTAGAAGCCAAGAGCGTGGACGCACGCACCGACATCTACGCGCTCGGCCTGATCTTCTACGAGATGGTGACCGGCGACGTTCCTTTCACCGCCGAGACCACTCTGCAGTTGATGTACAAACGCGCGCATGAAACACCGCCTGCGCCGAAGACGGTAGTTCCCGATCTGCCAGATTGGTTGAACAACGTGATCATGAAGTGCCTGGAACGCGATCCGGTAAATCGCTACCAGAGCACGCGCGACATTCTCACCGACATCGAGACGCA
>DASTGW010000152.1:0-2427 GCA_035718705.1 Terriglobales bacterium
GAGGTCTTCGATTTCTTCTGCGCCGTCCGCGTAGGAGCGAATTCCGCTTCATCGAAGAGGTCGCACGCGCCAAAGATGACCAGCTTTGCCTCAGGAAGAACCAGGCCTTCAGGCACAAAGGCCTTCACGATGGTGGTGGAGACTTCTTCCCCGGCAAGGTAGGCGGCATCGTCGATGTAGGTTTCACCTGGCCGTGGCGAGCGCGCTCCTAACCGGAAAGTTACAGCGTATTCGGTGAATACTTCCGCCAAACGTTCGGCTTCGCCGGTACTTCCGGCAGCAAAGAGTACGCGCTGGCCCTCGACCATCAGTTTTCTTACTTCTTCCACCACGCCCGGAATCGAGCCGTGGAAGCGCTGAGTGGGACGAGACTGGAACGCGACTTCTTCCACCTCGAAAGAGGTGATCCCAAGTTGTTCAAGATCAGCTGCGGGCAGATCGCCAAGGCGGTTCCACCACGCGTCTGGCTCAAAGTACAGATCCTCTGGACGAACCAGATTGCCTACGCCACTGCGATCATGCGAGGCATTCACCCGCTCCCACCAGTGATCAAGCTCCGACTTGATCGCCGACGGCTCGCTTAAGAGCACGGCCGCATTACCGACCAGGTTAAACAGGCTCTCGCCTGGTCCGGCAACCGGTGCATACAGCTCCCAACCCGGGAACACTGCTACGCCGGTGGCCAGGATCGCTTCCTCAATGTCTTCTTCCGATCCACTTACTCGCGATGCTGATAAGCGCGCATTGATCGCCGCCAGCGTCTCTTCGCGAACCGGAGTATCGGTAAGCGCCATCAGCTGCACTTCGTCCACTTCGGTGGATGACCGCTGCGTGCCGGGATCGAATTTCCGTACCGACTCGACTTCGTCACCAAAGAACTCGACGCGCAGCGGACGATCCGCTTCGGGCGGGTAGACATCAAGAATGCCGCCGCGAAGGGCATACTCACCCGGCATTTCCACCACGTCTGTCTTTGTGTAACCCGTGGTGTTCAGGTGCGCGACGATTTTGTCGACGTCCACGGTCTCACCGCGGCGGAAGACTTGCGCTGAGTCGAAGTAAAACTCGGCCGCTTGTAGCTTCATCAAGGCAGCGGTAACGGGCGCGATCACGATGCGTGCGGCACCGGTAGTGATCTTCCACAGTGCACGCGCTCGAGCCTCCTGAATTTCCCCATGAGGCGACATGTTCTCGAACGGCAGGACGTCGTATGCCGGCAGATACACCACCGCATCCGGCGCGGCAGAATTCGAGAGTTCGCAGAATGACTGCACCTGTGGCAGCATTGCCTCCGCCATCTTGTTGTCGGGCACAATGAGCAGCACGGGCCGGTTCAGGGCATGTGGAAGTAGGCTGCTGATCAGGCTTTTGGCCGTAGGCGTCAGTCCGGAGACACGAATACGCCCCGTGGCCGACTTGAGGTGGGTGGCAACACGCGAAAAGGCAGGTAGGTTTTCCACGTCCGCGAAGAGCTCGCGAACGAAGGGGAGAATCATTGCTTTTTTATTCTAACAGGATGTCTGCGTTCTACTTTTCGCCCGGCCGGTGCAGATGAAACAATGTCGCACCCATGAAATGGCTCCTCAAGCGAATGGTGGTCGTCTTCGTATCGCTTTATATCGCCCTGATCGTCTTGGCGTTGTTTTCTGATCGGCTTATCTTTCAACCGCAGCCGTCCACGTACACGGATCAAAGCCTCGCCATGACTGTGTCGCGCATGAACGTGCCGGGGCAAGTCTTCCACCTGGTCTCGGACAGCGAGCGCATTTCCGCCGTGTACCTTCCCAATGCAGAGGCGCAGTTCACAATCCTCTTCTCCCATGGAAATGCAGAAGATCTCGGCGACAGCCTCACTTTTCTCCAAATGTATCGAGATGCCGGCTTCGCCGTGTTTGCGTATGACTATCGCGGATACGGCACGAGCACTGGCCGGCCAACCGAAAACGGGGTCTACGAAGATGCCGCTGCTGCATACGACTATTTGACGAAGCAACTGAAAGTCCCACCGGATCGAATCATCTCTATGGGTCGCTCGGTCGGTTGCGGTCCAGCTATTCATCTTGCCGCGACGCATCGAACGGCTGGTCTCATCGCAGAAGCGCCATTCATGTCAGCGTTCAGGGTCTTGACGCGCCTGCCCCTTCTGCCATGGGACAAGTTCAACAACCTGCGCGAAATTAAGAAGGTGCACGTACCTGTGCTGATCATTCACGGTCGCAACGACCAGGTTGTGCCCTTCTGGCATGGGCAGCGCGTATTTATGGCAGCGAATGAGCCGAAGGCGTTCGTCGCTGTCGACGGCGCAGGCCATAACGATATCCTCTTCGTTGCTGGAAAAAGATACTTTGACTCGATCAAAGCATTTGCCGGGAGTTTACAGGCTCGCTAGGAGCCAGCCATGGCCGCGGAATGTCCAGCGTGCTGTTT
>DASTGW010000153.1:0-3881 GCA_035718705.1 Terriglobales bacterium
GTCGATTCCAAGCCGCAGAACCTCGAGCAATTCGCCATCATGGGCGAAATCTACTCGCGCAACATTCTCAATACAAACAAGCCGCGCGTGGGCCTGCTCTCTATCGGCGAAGAAGAGGGCAAGGGCAACGACCTCACCCGCGAAGCGTACAAGCTGATCAAGCCGCTGCCGATCAATTTCATCGGCAACGTAGAAGGCCGCGATCTCTATAACGGCCACGTGGATGTGATCATTTGCGATGGCTTCGTCGGCAACGTGGCGCTGAAGATCTCAGAAGGCATGGTCGAGACCGTGCGCTACTTATTGAAAGAATCACTACGCTCGACGATCACGAGCCAGGTTGGATTCCTGCTCTCGCGGCGCGCCTTCGCCGACTTCAAAAAGAGACTCGACTATTCGGAATACGGTGGTGCGCCACTGCTTGGAGTGAAGGGCGCATGCATCATCGGGCATGGTTCTTCGAACGCGAATGCCATTAAGAACGCCATCCGCGTCGCCGCAGAATTTGCTGACCGCACGATCAATAAAAAGATCGAACAGGAGATCGCTGCCAGCCGCGATGGCGTTTCCACCAGCGCGCCGCTGCGTTCGCCTTCCGTAACGCAGGAGCAACAAGCCGGAAGACACGATGACTAATCCGATTGCATTTTTATTTCCCGGACAGGGTTCGCAAGCCGTTGGCATGGGCAAGGAATTGGCGGCGCTTTACCCCGTAGCTCAGGAGACTTTCGACGAAGCCGATGCCGCCCTCGGATTCAAGCTTTCCCAGCTCTGTTTCGAAGGGCCGGAAGATCAGCTGAAGCTCACCGAGAATACGCAGCCAGCGATTCTCACCGTTTCTGTCGCTTGCTATCGGGTGCTGGAGAGCATGGGGATCACGCCGCAGTATGTTGCAGGCCATAGCCTCGGCGAATACTCAGCTCACGTCGCAGCGGGAACACTTGATTTCAAGGACGCCGTACGCACAGTCCGCAATCGCGGCAAGTACATGCAGGAAGCAGTGCCGGTAGGGGTGGGAGCAATGGCGGCGATCCTTGCCCTTCAGCTCCATCAGATTCAGCAAGCCTGCCATGAAGCCGCCCAAGGGGAAGTATGCGAGCCCGCCAACATTAACTCTCCGGATCAGGTTGTGATCTCAGGCAGCAAAGCCGCTGTCGAACGCGCGGCCGAACTCTGCAAGCAGAAGGGCGCGAAACGCGCAGTAATGCTTCCGGTGAGCGCACCGTTCCATTGCTCGTTGATGCAGCCGGCACAAGATCGCCTGGCCGCCGATCTGAAGACGCTCACCCTCAATCCCATGGAAGTGCCGCTCGTCACCAATGTTGACAAGGCGGTGATTCAGTCAGCAGACAATGCTCGGGACGCGCTGATCCGCCAGGTAACCGGCGCAGTTCAATGGGACGGCTGCATGCGGGTGCTGATCGAAAAAGGTGTAAGCACGTTCGTCGAAGTCGGCCCGGGAAAAGTCCTGAGTGGACTGATGCGACAGATTGATCGCTCCAAGACCTGCTTCAACGTGGAAGACGAAGCGTCGCTACAGAAAACGGCTAATCACTTCGTTGAGACAAAAACGGCGTAAGCATAGTTGAACCCCCAAATTGGGAAAGAGTCGCGCTTCCTGGCGCGATTTTTTTATTCCGAAAAAAAGCAAAACAACGCAAAAGTTGAGCGGCCGGGGCCAGGCTGGGGTAGCATCGAAGCGAGCAGACCCTCCGGAGGAATTCATGTCGATTCGTCTCCGCATTGCTGTTCTCCTCTTTCTCTTGCCGATCGTGTTCTCCATACCTTCCCTGGCGGGGATTCGTTTTGGCGGAGTTGTTTTCGGCGCAGGCTATAGCCATAGCTGGGGACCGGCGTACGGATATCCCGATTATGGCTTTTTCGGGCCGTGGGGATATGGCTATCCGTGGTATGCCCCGTTCTATCTGGAACCTGCCGGCGATCGCGGAACCGTGAGGCTAAAGAAGGTCGATAATGCCGCCTCGGTGTTTATCAACGATGCATACGCGGGATTGGCAAAGGACTTGAAGACGATTTATCTGGATCCCGGCGCCTACAACCTCGAGATCCGATCGCCAGGTCAGCCGCATGTGCAAAAGAGAATCTACGTTCTAAGCCGCAAAACCCTAACGCTGGAGTTCTGAACGTATGAAGAAGATCCTTGTGTTCCTCACGATCGGAATCAGCACTCTCTCAATCGCGCAACCACTTGGCGTCACGCCACGGAAGAGTGCTCAAGACTATCCTTCTGTTCAAACGCAAGGCGATCTCACGCTCGGAGTTGTGCAGCTTTCCCAGAAGCAGGTCCGAAAACAGTTCGTTTCCAATCTCGGGAAGAAATATGTAGTCGTTGAGGTTGGAGCATATCCCAAGACAGAAGCGAAGCTGTCACGGTTGGACTTTTCACTTCGCGAAGCAGGAAGCACGAAAGCAATTCTCCCGGCGGATCCGACTACCATTGCCGCGGCCATTAACGAACAGGATCAGAAAGGACAGGACATCGCGGTGAGGCCCGTCTTGGGAGTCGAGCTTTCAACCGGCCGTGATCCCGATGACCCCTTCAGTGGATCGGGTAAGCGGGTGCGAACAACTTCAGGCGCAATGGTTGATGTGAACAGCAAGAAGAAGAGTCCGAAGGCAAGCGCAGGGGACGTTCAGGCAATGAGTGCGGAACTGAGAGAAAAAGGACTTCCCGAGGTCACGACGAAAACACCGGTGGCCGGATACTTGTATTTCCCAGTTAGTTCCGACAAACCTTTAGCCTATGAATTGGTTTATCAATCTGATAATGGGAAGACGGTGGTGCCGCTCATCATGCCATCAAAGTGAGACTTTGCCCTGACCTGTAGAAAGCCGCTGTTAGAGCGGCTTTTTTGTTTTGGCACGTTTGCCGAAACTACACGCCGGCTGTTACCAACGTACCCCCGCATGACTACAGAGTTCGAGAGCTTAACGCCGAAAGGGCGTACTCTCTTCGTAACTGGGTGGAGGTCCGCGAAGAACAGGATGTCACGAACACCACAGTTTTCGAGGGCAGTTGTCGCCGTCGCATGCGGAATTGGCGCGAGCTATACCGTTGTGACGTTTGTGGCGAAGCCTTCGTTTGCGCTCTCGGTGTTCGGAGACGTCGCACAGTTGATTCTGGCTGCCATGGTCACAGCCGCGTTTGCTGTCCCAGTATTTTCCAGCCGCGGACGGGTTCGTTCGTTCTGGGCCTTGATGACCGCCGGAACAGCCTGTTGGTGCACCAGCCAGAGCCTGTGGACTTATTCCGAAATCATCCTACGCAAGGATGCGTTGAATCCCAGTGTCCAGGATATGGTGCTCTTTCTGCACCTGATCCCGATGATGGCCGCACTCGCATGCATGCCACATCTCCGCCGCAAGATGGCGCCGATGATTCCCTATTCGCTCGGCATGCTGGCAGTCTGGTGGATGTATCTGTACTCCTACGCGGTGATTCCCTGGCAGTATGTGGTGCCGGATGCTATCCGCTATGGAACCGACTTCAACGTTCTTTACTCCGTGGAAGACTTTTCCTTCATCGCGATCTTGGCAGGTTTGGCGTGGCACGCCGATGGCGCCTGGCGCACTTTCTATCGCCGCTTATTGCTTGGCTCGTTGGGATACACGATCAGTTCCTTAGTTCTCAATCAGGCAATCAACGACCGCCGCTATTACACAGGCAGCTTCTTCGATCTGCCGCTCGTGTTCTCCATCATCTGCATTTGCTGGGCCGCAGCGAGCGCGAGCCCGGAGTTGCGCGACGATTCGCACACTCAAACCGAAGAATCTTTGGGCGCCGGCTGGCTGCCTAGGATCGCTTTCGCCGCTCTCCTTTCCGTGCCGGTTCTGGCGGCCTGGGCGCTGCGAGTGAGCGC
>DASTGW010000154.1:0-5537 GCA_035718705.1 Terriglobales bacterium
GAATGGGAGAAGAAGTGGCATCCCAACATTCCTGACGGGAGCATCGCACTCCCACATTTCGCCCGGTGGATGCGCCAACACTGGATTGCCTGATGCCAGCCAATAGCGCCATCCTACGCCAGCTGACTTCGGTCGATATCCCTGCCGCCCTCGAACTGTCGCGCGAAGCTGGATGGAACCAGACGGCACAAGACTGGCGAATTTTGGTCGAGCTCGCACCTGAGAGTTGCCTGGGCATTGAATATGACGGGCAGCTCGTCTCCACCGCCACAATGGTGTGCTACGGAAAGCAACTGGCATGGATTGGCATGGTGCTCACTGCGGTATCCCATCGTGGTCGCGGATACGCAAAACAACTCTTGACGGAGACTCTGCACCGGGCCGATGAACTCGGGATCGCCAGCGTGAAACTCGATGCAACCGAGCAGGGACAGCCTCTCTACGAGAAACTCGGTTTCCGCGCCGAACAAGTCGTCCAACGCTGGGAAGGCAGACCCTCGGCGCAAGGCTGCACCGATCATGCTGTCGCGGATCGCATCTCCAAGATGCATCTTCAAGAAGATCGAACTGCCTTCGGCGCTGACCGTTCTGCTCTTCTGCATAAATTAAGCAAGCAGCATCATGTTTTCAGCAAGGAGCGCGCCTTCCTGTTCACTCGCCCAGGTCGCACCCACACTTATCTGGGTCCCTGCGTTGCGAAGTCCGACCTTGATGCTCGAGTACTGATTGAAGCAGCGCTCGCTTCGGAGTCATACAGCGATTTCTACTGGGACGTTCTGGCGGCCAGCACAAGTGCCATCTCCTTTGCGCACGAACTGGGGTTCACGCCAAAGAGACAACTCTTGCGCATGGTTCGCGGACACGATCTTCGAGCCGATGAGGCTCGAATCTATGGTCTCGCCGGATTTGAATTCGGCTAAGCTGCTGGCCTACTGCCCTGCCACAATCGGAAGAAGAAGGAAAGATGGATGCTCAGGGTCGTGATAGACGGTGTTCGTTGCAGCTACTCCCTTTCGCGCCGACACAATATCTCCCCCGTTGTTCATATTGCGATCGAAGCGCGGGAAGTTGCTACTGCTGATCTCCAGGCGCAGCCGATGTCCTTTCTTGAAAACATTGCTCGTGGCCCACATATCGATTGAGAACTTGTAAACCTGGTTTGGATTCATCAGTGTCCCGTGCTCCTGTGAATCGCGATATCGCGCCCGCACGATGCCTTCCGTCAGGTTCTGCGCAAAGCCGTCGGGCCACACGTCGACCAACTTCGCCAGAAAGTCTGTATCAACCGCCGAGGAACTGGCGAACAGCTCAAGCTTCACCGGCCCGGTGACCTCCAGATCGTTCTCAAGTGAAGGAGTCGAATAGACCAGGACGTCTTCTCTTGCTTCTACTGGACGTTGATCTCGCGGACCCGGCTTCAAGTGTTTGGCGTCGCAGCAGAGCGGCCCACCGATCGTAGGCGCAGGATTGGCAGGATCGTACTGGTAATGGTCAGAAGCCTCGGCTTTTCCGGAAGCTGTACTCAAAACACCATCGCCGCCAGCGCTGTTCGCCTTCCCTGCTGAATGCAGGTAGTACTTTGTCTGCTTCGCACGCGGGAGCGGCCAGTCATCTTCATAACGCCACTGGTTTGTTCCCATCACGAACAGCCGTACGGGCTTCGAATTGGAGTAATCGTTCGCCAACCCCTTCAACTGGAAGTCATACCAGCTCAGAATGATGTCGTCCTCTGACTCATCTCCCTGGAATGGTGCAGCGGCACCAAAATCAACATCGCCCACTTTTCTCCCGCCACCGGCGTGTCCGCCGATCACCACCATTAAACGTTGTCCTTTGCGAGCAGCGTCACTGCCCCCGTGACTCTTCACGCCCATATAGTTGCGTAAGGAACCGCCGAGAAAAATGTCGTACCAGGCCGCGACGGTTAAGATCGGCACCTGAACATCTGAATAATGTTCTTCGAGCGACCACTGTTTCCAATAGGCGTCGTAATCCGGATGCGCCAGCCAATCCGCAAAATAAGGTGCAAGCGTCTGTATCATTTTGCTTTCAGACGACGCATTCGGCACGTCGAACAACTTGTAATCCGTGAGTGGCGTCTTCCAAATGTCGTTCAGCGCATTCGTATTGCGCTCGATCATGCGACTCAGCGAATCCTGCGCCAGCCCTGAGGTCCACGATTCGTTGAACCATTGCTCGAACGCGCCGCCCTGGTACGTCCAGCCATCGTGATAATTGCTGGCCGTCACGACCGGGCAGATCGCAGTCAGATGAGGCGGGCGTGCAATCGCCGCCAGCATTTGTGTCGCCCCAACATAGGACCCGCCAAACATGCCGACCTTGCCATTCGAGTACGGCAATGCCGCAGCCCACTCCACGGTATCGTAACCATCGTTCGATTCATTCTTGAACGGGTACCAGTCTCCATCCGATGAGTATCGTCCGCGCACATCCTGCACGACCACCACATAGCCACGCGCCGCCGCTTTAACCCCGAATCCCGCTTCGTTTCGCTTGTCGTAAGGAGTGCGCTGTAGGAGGACAGGAAATTTCCCTTCTACCGCGGGACGGTAAATATCCGCGCGCAGAATTGTGCCGTCCCGCATCTTCGCCTGGACAGCAAAGTCTGTATGTACTGCGTAAGTCTCCGCGGCAGCAGCAAAACTTGCCGCAAAGATCACCACCGTACAGACGAAAACTCGTACTGCCCTTCTGCCAAGACGCATGTCATCTCCGAAAACAACTGAGGCTCTTACCGATTCTGGACCAAGTAGCATCGCACACTTCCAACGTGAACAATGCTGCGTGCCATGCTGTTCTTGATCTCTGCCCGATCGCAGGACCGGGCAGAGCTAGGGACGCCTAGTGAACTGTGACTGTAACCGTTGCCGAACTCTGCCCATATTGATTGGTTGAGTACAGCGTGTAGGTAGTCGTTGCCGAAGGCGTCACCACTACCTGCGTTCCCCGCACCGGCCCTGCCTGCGGATCAACAATGTTATAGGTACTGTTTGACACCGACCAACTGAGCGTCACCGGCTGTCCCGCAGATACCGACGTGGGATTCGCCGTAAAGCTGCTGATGGTTGGATTGGGCCCGGTCGGAGTGCTGCCCGGCTTATAGATGGTGCCGGTCTGTACAACTTCAAAATCCGAAGCATGAAGGTTCTTCAGCAAGTTCAAATTCGTGTTGTTCCAGCGTGAATCCGGCGCGCCGCTCACGAATAGCGCACTGCCGTTGTCCGCCAGAATCATTCCGTAAGTCTTCAGTGCAGTTAGAATTACCTGGTCGTCTGCTGGGTAGGTTGAGATGTTCACGCTCGCTTTCAGTCGGAGCCGCAGTCCCATCGGCGGCGCATTCGGATCTGTATTGGTCGATGCCCAATGTGTCGCCGGAAGAATAAATGCCCTCTGCGAACTCGGAACCGTGAACCTCAGCGCATGGTGTATGGCGCCGGCCGCTACCTCGTCATAACGCACCAAGCCCGCGAACACCGGAAGACCCGCCGCGTCTGCCGAGGTCCAGGTGAACGGACGTTGATCGTTGATCGTCATGTCCCAGATGGACGCCTGATCGGCGCTCCATTTTCCGCTTTTCAGCGTCGCGTTGTAGAGCTCGTAGAGCCAACAACCGTCTTTCTCGAGAACCAACACGTGGCGATCACCATTGCCCGGCTTGGGATATCCCTCGATCAACGCGTTTGATGGAATGGGCTCAGGACCGTTGTCGCTCTCATCGAAATACAATCCGAGCTTCACCGGAACTTTCAGTTGCGTTCCGTCGACCACCTGGTAAGGAATGCCGATCGTCTGGTTCTGAATGGTTCCTGAACCGAAGTCCGGATGGAAGGCGACCGTCGATCCGATGAAGTTGATGTAATTGGCCGAATTTGGGTCGACCGCTGCGGCAGAAATATCGGTGTTCCACAAGCTGCTGGAAGTAAACGGAACGAATCCGTTCAGGCTGGTCAGTTGACCTACTGTCATTCCGCTGCAAGAACCTGCTTGAGAGAACGCGCTACCGCATAACAACACGAACGCGGCAAGAGTCAGGGGGATTGACCGATTTCTCATAAGCTCCTCGGGGCTGCGAGTCGCAGCCGGATGTCTTTGTCGAGAGAGTGGGCCCACGAAACTCCGCGCGGGCGGCTGCAAAAGCGCCCGACACTATACCATCGCAACTGAGCGAATGATTTCTTTTATTGTCTTTTTGTGGAAAACAGAAAGGAAAGATAAGTCACTTGCGTTTGGTACTACGTGATTCAGACATGCTGGAGATAGCTGTCTCGAATGACCGGCAGCAATTCGTCAATCGGAGTATCCCATACAGCTTTATTAAAGATTTCAACTTCGATCGGACCGCGATAGCCGGCTTCCTCGACCGCAGCTCGCAAGCGCGGGAGTTCAATCACGCCCTGACCCATCATCGCGCGCCCCATGAGCAGGTCCGGCAAAGGCACGGCCCAGTCGGAAACATGAAACCCCAAAATGCGGTTGCCTGCTCTCTGGATCCCGGCATAAACCTGAGGGTCCCACCAGACATGAAACACATCGACAATGACGCCTACCGTTTCTGACACAAATCGCTCTGCAATGTCATTCGCCTGCGCAATCGTGACTACCACCGAACGGTCAGCGGTAAACATAGGGTGCAAAGGTTCGATCCCTAAACGCACTCCGCGTTCTCTGGCATAGCCTTCGATAGCAGCGATTCCGTCGATGACCATATTCCGCGCGCCGCACAAGTCGCGATCCGCTGCCGGACCGCACACGAGCACCAGCAAATCCGTGCCCACCGCCACCGCTTCATCGATCGCGCGCAGATTATCTTCAATCCGCTTCCGTCGTTCTTCCTCCGTTGCTGCGGGAAAAAATCCGCCGCGACACAAGCTCGAGACCTTCAACCCGGCATCGCGGATCAACTGCCCAGCCCTCTTCGGATCCTCTGCGATCTTGTGACGCCACGTTCCGATAAAAGGAATGCCGTGCCGCGCGCAGGCATCCACGGTTTCCTTAAGGCTGTATTTGTCAGTCGTGATCTGGTTAAGGCTCAATCGGGCGAGCGCAGCGGCCGCAGCATCAGGCATGGACCCGCTCCTGCTGGGACAAGTACTTTCCCATCCGTTCCACTGCCAGATCGGGTTGCTCCAGCAAACGTGCCCCATCGGCCAGGACAAATAAGTCCGCGAGATGTTCAACACTTCGCGCTGATTCGTGTCCGCCCAACATTCGGAAGTACTGCTGACGTCCATTCAGGTACGCCAGGAACGTTAGACCAGTTTTGTAATGAAAGGTTGGGCTCGAGAAGATATGTCGCGAGAGTGGCAGGGTGGGTCCCATCAAGGTGTCGAACTCTGCCTTGTCACCGCGATCTAGCGCTCTGAGCGCTGCGGATGCGACCGGTGCGATCCCGTCGAAGATGCCCAGCAACGCGTCGGAAAAGCCACGCTCATCACCACGAATCAGTTCCGGATAATTGAAGTCGTCGCCGGTATACATCCGCACGCCTGCCGGCAACAACCTCCGCATCTCTATCT
>DASTGW010000155.1:0-3156 GCA_035718705.1 Terriglobales bacterium
ACCGCTCCTCTGCCGCCCATCAAACTTGCGCCGCCGATCACGCATGCGGCAATGGCGTCCAGTTCCAGCAGCAGACCCGCATCAGGTGACGCGCTGCCTACGCGAGCGGTGTAGATCACGCCCGCCAATCCGGCCAGCACACCCATGACTCCGAATACCGCGATCGCTAAAGTCTTCGTGTTGATGCCGGAGAGCCGAGCGGCTTCCCGATTGCCGCCGACTGCATACATGTAACGGCCTGGGATAGTGTTCATCATCACGAAAGATCCGAATAGCGCCACAACAACGAAGATGACCACCGGCACTGGTACGCCCTCATACGCGTTCAGCACCGCAACCAACACCACGGCAAATGCAGATGGAACCGCTACGTTCGCGATCTGTCGCGCTGGGCTTGCGTTCGCCAGTCCCAGCCGGTTTCGCGTTCTTCTCTTCAGCCACTCGGAAGCGGCAAGCGCTGCGATTCCGACACCGACGAGCGCGATCCCGACCGGCTTATCGAGATACCACTGCCCAATCGCGCTGAACCGCTCACTTTGGATGGGAATCGTTCCGCCTGCACTCACACCCTTTGTCACGCCACGCCAAGCGAGTAAGCCTCCCAGCGTCACGATGAACGAAGGAACTCGTGCATAGGCTGTGAGCGATCCTTGGAGAGCGCCAATCACCAAGCCCAGCACCAGCGCGGCAAGCAGTGTCGGCACAAGCGACCATCCACGTGATGCCTGCACCAGTGCGGCGGTCATGCCGGTGAGGCCCACCAGCGATCCCACCGAAAGATCGATCTCGCCAATCACGATCACCATCAACATGCCCACTGAGAGCACGCCGGTGACTGCCATCTGTCGCATCAGATTGGAGAGATTGCGCGGCCCTAGAAAAACGCCGTTGGTCGCATACTCGAACGCTATCCACACCACGGCCACAGCAGCGAGCATGGAGTAGTTGCGCGCCGCGTTTGCGAAGGAAGCCTTCTCCTTGATCTGCTTGCCGGGTTGTTCAGCGCGGGAGACGCTGGAGATTGGCGCGTTCATATCACACCGCCCCCATCGATCCGGTGGCGCACGTCATGATGGCCTCCGGAGTGGCCTCGCTTCGCGTGAAGCGGCCGGTGATACGCCCATCATGCATTACCAGGATGCGATCGCAGATACCGCGCAACTCTTCCATCTCGGAGGAAACCACGAGCAACGCGAGGCCTTCCCTGGCAAGCGAATCAATGCGTCCATAGATCTCCTGCTTGGCTCCAATATCGATGCCGCGCGTTGGTTCGTCGAGCAGCAACACCCGCGGACGGTTGAGTAGCCACCGCCCTAGCACCACTTTTTGCTGATTGCCGCCAGAAAGTGTGCCTACGGCGGCTTCGGGCGATGGTGCCTTCACGCGCAGATCGCTCAACATGCGCTCTACTGCAAGCATTTCCTGTTGCTTGTTCAGCACCGGTCCGGTAGCGAATTTAGAAAGCGCTGCCAGGCTCATGTTGTCAGCGATTGACGAATTGAGTGACAACGAGAGTCTCTTCCGATCTTCCGTCACGAAGGCCATCCCTGAAGCGATCGCGGAACTGGGAGCGGAGAGGGAGACGTTTTTCCCGCCGACACGCACGGTTCCGCTGTGCGTTTTCGGAAACGAGCCGAAGAGTACATTCAGCAACGCAGTTCTACCGGATCCCATCAACCCGGCGATCCCGACCACCTCGCCGGCCCGCACTTCGAAATCGATGTCAGAAAGAACGCGTCTGCCGGGAATGGTCGGATGATCTACAGAAAGATTCACTACCTCCAGGGCGACGCTGCCAGTCGTGCGTTGCGGTTCTGGAAACACCTGGCTGATCTCGCGGCCGATCATCGCCGCCACCAGCTGCTTGCGGTCTATTTCGCCGCGCCGCTTGGTCACTATGCTGCGCCCATCACGCAATACGGTGATTCGGTCCGCCAGCTCCAGAACTTCGTCCAGTCGATGCGAGATGTAGATCAGACCCAGTCCGCGCTCGCGCAATCGACGCAGAATCCGGAAGAGTGATTGCGACTCGGCATCGTTCAGTGCTGCGGTTGGCTCGTCGAGTACCAGGATTTGCGCTTCATGAGACAGTGCCTTGGCGATCTCGACGAGTTGTTGTTGCCCAATTCCGAGGGCGTCTGCTCGCGTCTCGGCTGGTGCGCTAAACTCGAGTTCCTTCAGCAGAGCGCTTGCCCGAAGATGCAGATCATTCCAGCGAACCATGGCGCCCCGCGAAGGAAGCCTTCCCAAGAAGATGTTCTCTGCAATGGAGAGTTCAGGGATTAGCGACAGCTCCTGGAAAACCACCGCTACTCCTGACTTCTCGGCGTCACGAACACCCCGGAAGTTTTGCTGTATTCCGCGAATCTCGATAGCGCCTTCGTACTCACCTTGCGGATACACGCCGCTGAGAATCTTGATCAGCGTCGATTTGCCGGCTCCGTTTTCTCCTACCAGCGCGTGGATCTCGCCCGAAGCTACATCGAACGAAACTCCGTCCAGGGCGCGAACGCCCGGAAAAGACTTTCCAATGTTCCGCATGGCGAGCAGTGGAGAAGTCACTCGGCCTGCTCCTTGGGCCATTGGGCTCGCGGTACGTTCTTGTACACGTCTTCTTTCTTCAGGAATCCGTCGTGGACCACGGTCGCTACCAAGTTTCTGCGGTCCACCACGATTGGGGTCAGCAGCAGGGAAGCCACGTCTTTAAAGCCATTGTTAACTCTCCCTGTGGTCTCCACGGATTGTCCTTTGGCCAAGGCAACAGCAGCTTCAGCTGCCCTTTGCGCGAGCGGACCGACTGGCTTGTAAACCGTCATCGATTGCGTCCCGGCGGCAACGCGTTGAGCGGCAGCAAGGTCTGCGTCCTGTCCGGAGACGAGTACGTGTCCGGCGAGTCCTTGCTCCTGCAGTGCCTGTACCGCTCCGCCGGCCGTGCTGTCGTTTGAGGCGACCACGGCGACAACATCATTGTTCACCTGCGTGAGCGCATTTTCAGTGTGTCGAAGGGCTTCGCTCGGTAGCCAGTCCTTCGCCCACTGGTCGGCAACAATCTTGATGTCGCCACGCTTGATTGCCGGTTGCAGTACTTCGAGTTGTCCTTCGCGGATTAGGTGCGCGTTGTTGTCGGTAGGCGCTCCCCCGATCAGGACGTAATTG
>DASTGW010000156.1:0-10652 GCA_035718705.1 Terriglobales bacterium
AAGCGTTACCAGCCCAGCGCCGAATTCCGCGACCAGATCGCCCGCAGCATTGGCGCCCGAAAAGCCCCATCGTTCCTGAGCATTCGCAGCTTCGCCTTCGCCGCGCTCGCGATCATAGCCATTGCGCTTGGCGTGCTCACCTATCAGCGCCGCGACGTGAGCTTCGATCGCGAGATCGCCGACGTGCACCTGAGCACCATCGCGTCTTCGAATCCGATCGACGTCGTTTCCACCGACCAGCACACGGTGAAGCCGTGGTTCCAGGGAAAGGTACCGTTCTCGTTCAACCTGCCTGAACTGGCGAACTCGCCGTTTACGCTCGCGGGCGGCAAACTCATCTATGTGCGCAACACACCAACGGCGCTATTGCTCTTTCAATACCGCCTGCACAAGATTTCGGTTTTGATCGGATCGACTTCGGCACTCGGCTCCGGAGATGAGACACGCTCGGCCGATGGATTCCACATCGTCCGCTGGACTGTCGGCGAGCATTCTTATGTGATGGTCGGAGACACCTCTCCCGACACACTGAAGGATCTCGCGCACCGTATGAAAGAAGTGAATTAACTACTCGTATCGCAGCGCCACCATCGGATCGACCTTCGTCGCGCGCCGTGCCGGCACAAGACAAGCGCACACGGCGACCAGCAGCAGCAACGCAGAAACGGCACCATAGGTAAGCGGATCGGTACTCGACACGCCCAGCAATAAGCTGCTCATCAATCGCCCAAGCAGCGCTGCGGCAGTCAGTCCGACGGCAATTCCGATCGCGGCCATCTAGCCTCCGCCGGCAAGTACAAGCCGCAGAATGTCCGACGCTCTCGCCCCCAGCGCCATCCGCACGCCGAACTCATGCGTGCGCTGGCCGACGGCGTAAGCGATGACGCCATACAGACCGATGCTGGCCAGGAGCAGCGCGATCCCGGCAAACACCTCGAACAGGATCATCGAAAACCTGCGACTGGCGAGGCTTTCCGCTATGACCTCATTCATTGTCTGCGGACCATAAATGGTGATGCTGTTGTCGATTTTCATCATTGCGCGATGAACCGCGTCAAACACACCGGGATTTTTCGGATCCATCCGCACCATCACCGTGGTTCCGAGTGCCGCCTGCTTCATCGCCTGGTCGGACATCTGCATGAACGGCAGGTACAACTGCTCACGAAGCATGTGATCGTCTTTGTCGAGTCCCCACTGATTTACGTGCTTCACCACGCCGACGATCTCCACCGGCTTCTCATACCCCTCAAGATTCAGGATTCGTCCGATTGGACTCTCGCTGCCGAAATACCGTTTCGCCAGCACATCATCGACGATCGCCACAGCCGGCGAGTGCTCATCATCCTGCGCGGTGAAGAATCGTCCGCTCAAAAGCGGCGTTTCCATCACCTTCAGGTAATTGGGTTCGACCACGTACTTCACCGCCCACTTCATGCCGTTCTGTGTGGTCGGCTTCGCTTCATTCTGCATCCAGAAGAGCTGTTCGTCGTCACTCGAGAGCGGAATCGCCGCCCACGAACAGGAAGCCGCCACCACGCCAGGCGTGGACTCTATCTCGCTCATGAGTTGACGATAGTTAGCGCGCACCGCGTCAGCCGACGCCGTGGACATCTGCGGCGACAAACTCATTCCGAAGCCGAGCACGTTCTCCGCGCGGAAGCCGGGATCCATATTCCACAACCGCACCAGCGTCCGGATCATCAGCCCAGCACCGATCAGGAGCACGACAGCCATCGCCATTTCGGCGACAACGAACACTCCTTGCGCGCGGTGACGAGCGCCACTGCCGCCGCGGCCGCCTTCTTTCAGCATCTCGGAGACGTTCGGCATCGACGCCTTAATGGCAGGCACGAGTCCAAACATAATTCCCGCGAGCAATGAAACCGTCATCGTGAACAGCAGCACTCGGCTGTCCATTTGAATTTCACCGGCTCTCGGCAATGCTTCCGGAAGAACACTCAGTGCCGCTCGCGTTCCCCAGGACGCAAGCACCAGCCCCAAACCGCCGCCGACGAGAGCCAGCAACACACTTTCGGTAAGCAGCTGTCGCAACATGCGTCGCTGTGAGGCGCCCAAAGCCGAACGGATCGCAAACTCACGGGTACGCGAAGTCGAACGTGCCAGCAGGAGATTGGCGACATTCACACAGGCGATGAGCAGCACAAATCCGACCGAGCCCAGCAGCAACAACAGGATCGGCCTCACGCGACCCACCATTTCCTCCTTGAGCGGACGCATGCTGGCCCCTATGCCCTTGTTCTTTTCCGGATATGCGCGTTCCAGGTTAAGCGTGACCTGCTGCATATCCGCGCGCGCCTGCTCAATCGTGACGCCTGGCTTCAATCGGGCGATGCCGTGGATACCAAGGCCTGCGCCGCGATCTGTGAGCAAGCTGTTTTTCCACTGGCCGAGCGGAACGATCACGTCAACGTTCGAAAAAGTTCGCAACAACGACAGGAAGTTCGCCGGGGCGACGCCGATCACGGTGTAACCTTGTCCATCCAGCGCAATGGTTTTGCCAACGATGTCGCTCGCACCACCGAACTTGCGCTTCCAAAGGCCTTCACTGATCATCGCCGTCGGCGCGGCGCCAATCTCGTCTTCGCCCTTCGCAAACACGCGCCCGACCAGCGGCTTCATGCCGAGGATCGGGAAATAATCCGACGTCACCAGTTGCGCATTCAGCTGTTCGGCGTCCCCAACGCCGGTCAGCGTGAATCCGGACGGCCGAGACACGCCCATGGCTGAAAACGTGTGATTGTCTTTTTGCCAGTCACGGAAATTCGGGTAAGAAATCGAGCCGGTCTCGAACGGCGGGTGCTTTTCGTGTAATCCTACCAGTTGATTGGGCTCGGGAAATGGAAGCGGGTTCAGCAACACTCCATTCACGATGGAGAACAACGACGTATTCGCGCCGATACCGATCGCCAGTGTCAGAACTACCAGCAGGCTAAAGCCTGGATTCTTGGCCATCATCCGGAATGCATAACGAACGTCGTCGATCACGCGTACTCTCCTCGGGAAACCAACCCATGTACACAGCAAATGCGATTCCATCATCCCTGTGCTAAGTGATTGAAGAAACGGGATGTTTGCAATCAGCGCCGGGGTAGAGTGTCCGATTTCGCAACACGCTGTGTGGGAGCGGGCAGGAGTCAAGCGGGGCAGGAGCCCGGCCGCACTCGCAGCCGGGCTGGCTCAAGGTAGGGTAACTACGCGGCTTTTTTCAAACTTTCAATCGCACTCGGTGGAAGCTTCGAGTTTTCCAGTGCGTCGAGCGATTCATAGGGGCGGTTCTGGATGATCTTGGTCGCCAGCACCGGGCCGATGCCATCGATTTCGATCAGACGTTCATGCGACCATTCATTCAAGATGGCCAACAACCCGCGGTTCGCAATTGAATCTTTCAGCTCACCGGCGCGACCCATGGCGGAGCTGACGCCTTCTCGCGCAGAATCCACGACCGGTTGAACGCGCTCACGCACGGAATTGATCTGTTCGCGTCCCTGATCGACCACGTTCTGCAAACGCTCGCGACCCTCATCCAGGACTTCATTCAGCTTTTCGCGGTTCAGAGAGTTGCGCGCGAAATCTTCAAGTTCATCGCGGGTTTCCGCGCCTGACTTCGGAGCAATCAACATTCCGACTGCCGCTCCCAAGCCTAATCCCGCCAAAAATGCCGTTTTCATACGGACCGCCGTTCACTCGAGAAATAGGACGTACGAACCTATTGGAACGCGAGTGTTAAGGAAGGGTTGCTAGTTCTTCTGCGACCTTTGAAAATCCAGAGCTGCAGTTGTTTCGAATGAGCTTGGTTGCAATGTCGTGGGATGGCATGGCAACCCATCGACAAGCCGGTAATTTGGGTTGCTTCAGTGGAAGCGGCCCATCATTTACGATCAGGAAAGATCGAATCTTCACCGCCATGGACGAATCTGATCACTGACCGCATGCAACGCACCTCCCGCCAACACGCCCTCGCCGTCCTCACAATTGCGCTCGTCGCGATCGTATTCGGCTGCGGCTTTCTCGCGATGCAGACCGTGCTGCGCGGTGGATTAAGTGTTGGCGCCGCCGTCAGCGTGCGCTTCGTGCTCGGGACGATTGCATTGTTTTCATTCCTGCTGCTGCGACGCGCGCGGCCCGATCGGCAGTCGATTCGCGACGGACTCGTGCTGGGCGCCATCCTGGTGACGATCTTCTGGCTGCAGACCGATGGTTTGCGTTTTACCACTACCGCCAAGTCGGGGCTCATTACCTCTTTATATGTTCCCTTCACACCGATCATTGCTTTCTTTCTGAAAGACCGGATCAAGGCTGCCCATGCGTTCGCGGCCCTGCTGGCCGGTTTCGGAATGTATCTGCTGGTGCACGTTCCCGGCGACCTGTGGAGTGGATGGGGCCGCGGCGAGTTTGAAACGCTTGCTTGCGCCCTGCTCTGCGCCTTTCATGTGATCTACACCACCCGCTTCTCCCGGCGCTCCGACGGACTGGTGCTCGCCTTCATGCAGGTGGCGGTGACGGGCATCGTCTCGGCCATGATCACGGTTGTTCTGCCTGCGCCACATGGCTTTCAGACCATGATGGCTGGACTTCAGCACCGTGATGTGCAAATCGCGCTGGCATTCATGGTCTGCTTCACCACCATCTTCTGCTTCTGGGGCATGACCTCGATGCAGAAGTACCTCTCCGCCACGGAAGCGGCCGTGGTGTACAGCTTCGAACCGGTGACGGCCACGCTGGTCGGCGTGTACTGGGTTGGGGAAAGGTTTCTGCCTTCGCAAAAGGTAGGCGCAGCGTTGATCGTGGTGGCCATGCTCACCGCGGAGCTGTTGCCGCGTCTTATGGCTCGTATGCGACCGGCTGAGTTCGCGGAAAAGGCCGCGGACTGAACACTGCGATTGTAGGGACGAACGCTGATACGTTACGCAACTCTCCTGCTAAGCTGTGCGGCATCGACGAGGAACTCTTATGCGAAGAATGCTTTTTGCTATCGCGCTGCTGCTGTGCGCCGTTACTAGCCTGGCGCAAACGAAGCCGGCGCACCCGGATATGCTCGTCTCGACCGAATGGCTGGCCGCACACCTGAAGGATCCGAACCTGGTGATCCTGGAATTTCCCAAAGACAAAGACGATTTCGCTGCCGGACATATCCCAGGGTCGAGCGCGATCTGGGGTGAGCAGATCTATGCCGAGCGTAACGGCGTGCAGTCGGAACTGCTACCGGTCGAGCAACTGGTAAAGACGTTTGAGGCCCTCGGCGTGAGCAACGATTCGCATGTCGTGATCTACACCACCGACTGGCCGCCCATGGCGCCACGCGTGTACTTCACCCTCGATTACCTCGGACTCGGAGACCACGCGTCGCTGCTCGATGGCGGTCTCGACAAGTGGAAGGCTGAAAAGCGAGAAATATCCAAGACCGAGACGCAGGTGAAGCCGGGCAAGATCACGCCGCATGTGCGTCCGGAAATCGTGGCCAGTTTCGACGAGGTGAGTGCGGCCACAAAAGGTGATGGCACGAGCGTCGTGGATGCCCGGCCTCCGCGTCGTTATCAAGCCGGACATATCCCGGGTGCATTGCCGTTGTACTGGCAACAGTCTGTCGCCATGCCGGAGCAGAACCACTATCGTTCGCCGGAAGAGTTAGAAAAGGCTTATACGTCAGCCGGTGTCGTGAAGGGTAAGAAGGTCATCACCTACTGCGAGATTGGCTGGCAGGCCTCGCACGACTACTTCACGGCAAAGTACCTCGGCTACGACGTGAAGATGTACGACGGCTCCTTCAATGAATGGAACGATGTCAAGAAAGCACCAGTGGTGAAAGGAGACAAGCCGAGGTGATTGTCAGGCTCGCAGCGTTTTTCCTGCTCTCCTTATCTCTGTTCGCGCAGACGACACCCGCGCATCCGGAGATGCTTGTCTCGACCCAATGGCTAGCGGATCACCTGCGCGATTCAAGTCTGGTCATCATCCAGATCGGTCCCAAGCAAAACGAGTACGATGCCGGACACATTCCCGGCGCGCGTTTTCTGCCCAACGATCACATCGTCGCGGAGCGCAACGGAGTGAAAGGCGAACTATTGCCCGACGAGCAACTTGTCAGCAACTTGGAGGCACTCGGCATCAACAATGATTCACGCATCGTGATCTATGCCAGCGAGTATCCAACGGTGGCAACCCGCCTCTACTGGACACTCGATTACCTCGGCATCGCCGATCATGCTTCGTTGCTCAATGGCGGGTTGCAGCAATGGAAAGCCGAGAACCGCCCCGTGCCGACCGAAACATTGCCGTTCAAACCCGGCA
Source organism: Terriglobales bacterium (assembly GCA_035718705.1). Lineage (GTDB taxonomy): Bacteria > Acidobacteriota > Terriglobia > Terriglobales > Acidobacteriaceae > DATMXP01. Next base: position 6,313 of record DASTGW010000156.1, read on the forward strand.
AGATTCAACCGCACCGCCGACCGGAGGTTCTCGCCACTGCTGCCGACGTGCAATCAGCCACGCACTCGGGAACGCCACTGCTGGTCGACTCGCGTCCGCAGAAGCGCTTTGCCGAAGGACACATTCCTGGCGCCGTTCCGCTCTACTGGCAACAGACGGTTGCGCCCGACCAGATCACGAAGTTCCTCGATGCTGGTGAGATCGAGAGTGCCTACAAGAAAGCTGGAGTGAAGCCCGGTACGAAAGTGATCACCTACTGCGAGACAGGCTTCCAGGCCACGCACTCGTACTTCACGCTCAAGTACCTTGGCTATGACGTCAAGATGTACGACGGTTCGTTCAACGAGTGGAACGACGTGAAGCACTTGCCAGTGGTGAAGGACGACAAGCCGTAGCCGGCTGATTGTTGGCTCATTCGAAGGCTCGGACCAATAGACAATACCCATTCGCCAATAGACAATCGTTGTGTGAGCCTTCCGCTCAATACCGGATTGATCCGTCCCGGCGACCGGCTAGGCGTTGCCGTCTCGGGAGGCGCTGACTCCGTCGCCCTGCTGCGTCTGATCCTAGAACAGCGCGCCCAACTCGGCATCGTTCTCTCTGTGATTCATTTCAATCACAAGTTGCGTGGCGACGAATCCGAAGCCGACCAAGCCTTCGTACGCGAACTTGCCGCCGATCACCAACTCGAATACCACTCCTCCGAAGCCGACACGCGCCGCCTCGCACGCGAGAAAGAATTTTCTCTCGAAGCCGCCGCTCGTGACCTGCGCTATGCCTTCTTCGGAAAGCTCATCAAAGAAGGTGTTCTCGACAAGGTCGCCACCGCGCACACCCTCGACGACCAGGCAGAAACCGTACTGCTTCGCATCTTCCGTGGCACCGGCACCAGCGGTCTCGCCGGCATCCAGCCAGTGCTCAAGGTTGCCGACGGCGCGATTGTCCGTCCATTGCTACAAGTTCGCCGCACCGATCTCCGCTCATATCTCGAAGCGATTCAGCAGCCCTGGCGCGAAGACTCGTCCAATTCCGACGCTGCCTTTACCCGCAACCGCGTCCGTCGCGAACTGCTGCCGCTTATCGAACAGAGCTTCAATCCCGAGATCGCCGAGGCTCTCGCAAACCTCGCCGAGATCGCCCGCGCCGAAGACGAACTCTGGGCCGCGCAGACGGCCGAAGCCTTCGTGCACTGTCACCGCGGCGATCACATTGACATTCGCGAACTGTTGAAGCTCCCACTCGCTCTGCGCCGGCGCGTCCTTCGCCTCGCCGCCATTCAGAACGGTCTCACCCTCGACTTCCTCCATGGCGAACGCATCCTCGAAGTTGCCGCCCAGCCAAATCGCAAAACTATCGAACTTCCAAACGGCTTCCGCGCTGAAGTCGAAAACGGCTCGCTGACCTTCCATACGGACCAGCCGCAGGCCAAGTCTTGTGGCTTCTCTTACAAGCTCGAGTTACCCGGTGAAGTTGCCATTCCGGAACTTAGGTTACGGCTCAGCGCCAGATTAGTTACGGCCACCGATAGTAGTGATGGATATAATGACGACCACAGGCTGGCTCTTGCACGGCTGACGCCCCACTTGGTGATTCGCAACTGGCGTCCCGGCGACCGTTTCTGGCCCGCACACACTCGCTCCGAGAAGAAGGTCAAGGAACTACTTCAGGAGCGCCACTTGCCCGCGCGAGAAAAATCGCTCTGGCCGGTGGCACTGGCAGACGACCAGCTCGTCTGGATGCGCGGATTCCCGGTCTCGACTCGCCACGTCGCCTCGCACGAACCAGCAGTCGTGATTGAAGAACTTCCGCTGGCCAGTGATAGGAAGTAGAACGACCGCACGCTCATCCTAGGAGTTGAGGTCAGGACTTGCCGCTCGACATTGGTATACCCGGAACGCTGCAAACCATCATCACCGCCGAGCAAATACAGCGGCGGGTCGCCGACATTGCGCGCCAGATCAACACCGATTATGCCGGCAAGACGCTCTACATCGTCGGTGTCTTGGAAGACGGTTTCGTATTCACCGCCGACTTGGTTCGCCAGCTCGAGATCCCGGTCATTTGCCAATTCGTGAAACCGGCCAGCCAGGACGTGCAGCGCGGTGATGCGGTCACCACCGAGATCTTCTTCAGCCCCGAAGTCAACGTTCGAAACGGCGAAGTGCTTCTAATTCATGGACTTATCCAATCCGGCATCACCACCGAGTTCCTCACCCGGAATCTTCTCGCCCGGGGAGCTGTCAGCGTAAAAGTGGCTACCCTGCTCGACCGCCAGACCGGCCGCCGCGTCATGCTCCAGCCCGATTACTTCGGCTTTTTGGTGGACGAGAGCTATGTCTTTGGCTGCGGACTCGGCAATCCCCACTTTGGGCGCAACCTTCCTTATATAGCCACCACCAAGGAAGCCATGGCCGAAGCCGCGGCCCGTAAAACCGCTAAGTAGTCCAACTTTTCTGTCTTAATCCTGTAATTTCGCACCGAGACCCCGCCTTGTCCCTTTGCGGGACAGGTTACAATCTAAGGTGCTGAAATCGCTGAGACGATTCTGCCTCGAGGGCATCTAACCATCAGCGAACAGAGTGCGGCCGACGTGTATCCCTCGCCCGCGAAAGTTTTAGGAGCATTAGGTGAATTCAACAGTTAAGACGGTAGTCTTCTGGCTGGTGATCGTGCTTTGCGGCGTCCTGCTGTGGCAGGTCGTCACCTCCAGCAGAAACGCCACCAAGGAAGCCGACGTTTCGTTCTCTCAATTCATGACGGACGTTGACCAGTCCAAGGTCAAAGAGGTCACCATCACCGGACCCGAAGTCCACGGCAAGTACACCGACGGCGCCGGTTTCAAAACAATAGTTCCCACCAACTACCCTGACATGTTCAAGTCCCTCCGCGAGAAGGGCGTCAACGTAAACGTCCGCGACGTGCAGAGTGGTAGCTGGCCTACCTGGCTTCTGAACCTCGCGCCACTTATTCTGCTCGGCGCCCTCTGGTTCATCATGATCCGCCAGATGCAGACCGGCGGAAACAAAGCTCTTAGCTTCGGCAAGAGCCGCGCACGCCTCCTCTCCATGCAACAGAAGAAGGTTACGTTCAAAGACGTCGCCGGCGTGGATGAAGCGAAAGAAGAGCTCCGCGAAATCATCGAGTTCCTGCGCGAAGCCCAGAAGTTCCAGAAACTCGGCGGACGCATCCCGAAGGGCGTGCTCCTCGTCGGACCTCCCGGAACGGGCAAGACCTTGCTCGCCCGCGCGGTCGCCGGCGAAGCCAACGTTCCGTTCTTCTCCATCTCCGGTTCCGACTTCGTAGAAATGTTCGTCGGCGTGGGCGCCTCGCGCGTTCGCGACCTCTTCGAGCAGGGCAAAAAGAACGCCCCCTGCATCATCTTCATCGACGAAATCGACGCCGTCGGACGTCACCGTGGCGCAGGCCTCGGCGGCGGACACGATGAGCGCGAGCAGACCCTCAACCAGTTGCTCGTCGAGATGGACGGCTTTGAGTCCAACGAAGGCGTGATCCTGATCGCCGCGACCAACCGCCCCGACGTTCTCGATCCGGCGCTGCTTCGCCCCGGTCGTTTCGACCGCCGCGTTGTAGTTCCACGTCCTGACGTTCGCGGACGCGAAGAGATCCTCCGCGTTCACTCGCGCAAGATTCCTCTTTCGGAAGATGTCGATCTCTCCGTTCTTGCTCGCGGCACACCGGGCTTCTCCGGCGCCGACCTCGCGAACCTGATCAACGAAGCTGCTCTGCTTGCCGCTCGTCAGAACCGCAAGACCGTCAGCATGTACGACTGCGAACTCGCCAAGGACAAGGTCCTGATGGGCGCCGAGCGCAAGTCGATGATCCTCTCCGACGAAGAGAAGAAGGTCACCGCCTTCCATGAAGCCGGACACGCGCTCGTCGCCGTGATGATGAAACATTCGGACCCGCTGCACAAAGTCACCATCATTCCGCGCGGAATGGCGCTCGGCGTGACCATGCAGTTGCCGATCGACGACAAGCACACCTACACGCGTGACTACCTCACGACTCGCTTAGCGATCATGATGGGCGGCCGCCTGGCTGAAGAGTTGTTCCTCGACACCATGACTACCGGTGCCGGCAACGACATCGAGCAGGCGAGCGAACTGGCCCGCAAGATGGTCTGCGAGTTTGGTATGAGCGATCTTGGACCGCTGACCTTCGGCAAGAAGGAAGAGCAGATCTTCCTCGGCCGCGAGATCAACCAGCACCGCGACTACTCGGAAGAAACTGCGATCCGCATCGACGCCGAAGTCAAGCGCTTCATCGACAACGGCTACAACGCGGCGCGCGAGATCCTCGCCAACAATCGCGACGTGCTG
>DASTGW010000157.1:0-5554 GCA_035718705.1 Terriglobales bacterium
GGTCTTGGATATGAGCACCCTGACCGCGGCTACGATTCCAGTTATGGCAGTAAGAGCGACTACGAAAAACAATACCGCGCTGCATACCAGCAGTCCTATCAGCAAAGCTACAACGGGAATGTCTCTCGGAACCACAGGTAACGCCTTAAGTTAATGAGCCGCGCAGAATGGCCAGTTCCGGAAACTGGCCATTCACCTATGTAAGGCTTGCCGCTTAGAGCTAAAACTGTTCACTTTTGACCAGTCTTAATCGTTAAAACATCTGAGACTGATCGTGTGCCATTTGCGCGGGCCCGCGGACGTCTCGCCAATGCGCCCATGAATCGAGGCTGGCTATGATCGGATTTCTGTCACGTGGATTAGGTGGAGCAGATTCTCTGGGTCTATTTTGGGTGCTGGATGGCGAGCGAGCCACAGTGCTGCTCGCAGTCTGGATGATTGCGATTGGGGCTTTCGTAACCACCAATCTGGCGGACCGTTTCCTCTGGGTTCCGGTGCTCCTAGGACTTATGGGCATCCTGAGTTGCATGTTTATTTTTGCATTGCCCGCCATGCTCACCCTCGGCATCAACGTGGCGACCCTCTTGTTGTTCCTTCTCGCATTGGAGTTGCTGAAGAGGCATCACACCACGGCTGCGCTAGTAAAACACCATCGTTCGTGAGGGTCGGATCTTTGACTTTGAAGATGACAAATAGTCGAGCAACAACGCCACCCAATAATCTTCGCTGTCGCGAGGTGCTGTTGGGGTTGGTTGTCCTATTCGTGCCAGTAACGTTGAACTTCGCCTTCGCGCAGCAGTCGGCCCAGTCAGTCCAAGCACCTCTCAATGCCGAGCAGGTAGTCGAACGCCTTGTCCAAATGAATGTTCATCGTGTCCAGGCGCTTCAGTCTTATCAGGGCACCAGAACTTATCGAGCGGAGTATCACGGACTGGGGGGCGCTCGTGCTGCGGAGATGGTCGTCAGAGTTGCTTACCAGTCGCCAGGTTTGAAGGAGTTCAGCGTCCAATCGGCGACTGGTTCAAAATTGATCATTGATAAGGTCTTCAAAAAATTGTTGGATGCGGAAAAGGAAGCGCTCACCGCAGAGTCGCAGCGTCGATCGGCATTGACGGAAGATAACTATCGCTTCACGATGCTCGGATATGAAGACGGACCGTCCGGTGCAGTGTATGTATTGAGAGTGGAGCCAAGGAGTAGTGAGAAGTTTCTCTATCGGGGCAAGATCTGGGTCGATGCGTCGGACTTTGCCGTAGTGAAACTAGAGGCCGAGCCCGCGAGGAACCCTTCGTTTTGGACGAAGAAAACAGAGATCGTCCACACTTATTCGAAAATCGGCGATTTCTGGCTCCCCGCGCGCAATCACAGCATTACCGCCATTCGCCTTGGAGGCCACGCCGAGTTAACCATTGATTACAAGGACTACGAGATCACTGCCGCCGGTGGACTAGGCGGCGGTTCCGTTTCGAACACTACTAGTCGTGTAGGACGACGCTGACCAGTGAACTGTGAACGTGCATCCCTCCGCCGTTGTAGTCAATGAAGCCAAGATCTCTGAAGCGATTGAGGAAGAAACTCACTCGCGAGCGAGTGGTGCCGACCATCTCAGCCAAGGTTTCCTGGCTTATTTTTGCAATCAGCGGGATCGGTTTGGACTCCTGACCGAAATTCGCCATCAGTAAAAGAAGTCGGGCAAGGCGCTTCTCGCTGGAGTTAAAGAGGTGGTCCACCAAGTCTGCTTCCATACGAATGTTCCGGGAGAGCAAATAAGAAAGAAAGCGTTCAGCGAATTCCGGATCCTCATGGAGCCGGGTTAGCATTGCCGGCTTTTCGACTCGAATAATTGTGCTTTTGGAGACGGTGCTCGCACTGGACATTCGCAGGGGTTGACCCGCCAAACACCCTTCGCCAAAGAAGCTGCCCTCCACGAGAATGGCGACAACGGCTTCTTTCCCACGTTTGGACACGACGGTGAGCTTAACCTTGCCGCTCCGAACGTAATAGACGGCGTCGGCAGCATCGCCCTGGGAAAAGATAGGCGTTTTGTCCGGGTATTCCTGGCTATGTTTCCCCATCATGGTGACGAAAAGGTGGGGATCAAATACTACTGGCTCTGAAGGAGTTGCGCTCATTCCTGGATTCAACGACAGTTCTTTAGTTGTGAGTAGGCGTGGAGATTGTTGAGACGCGGCCCTAACCTTCCGTCCCTTCTTTCCATCGTTCGGGGATATTTTGATAGCGGCCATACGGAGCTCCCACTCGGAGAGTACAAGTGCAGGCGGGGGCTTCTCACCAAGTAACAAAAGTATAGTCCATTCAGTAAGGCCCCGAATGAGCATTATTGCTCAGACCGCCCGTTCGATTCCCGGTAAAGTCGTAGGTATCTCCTGTACTTTGATGTGTCCTAAGTCGGAAGCGCAAGCACAGGGATAGAAGATATAGGTGAGAAGTTTGAAGAAGATTGTTTGGGCAATTGCGTTCCTCGGTTTCGCAACTCTGGGCTGGGCGGAATCGAATCTCGAATCCACAACCGACCGCCTCGATAAGGCAGGCAAGGTACTCCAGGAAATCATGGCCGCACCGGACAACGGCATTCCGGAAGAGGTGCTGGAACATGCCAAATGTATTGCAGTAGTCCCGCACATGATCAAAGGCGGATTCGTTTTAGGCGCACAGAATGGTCGAGGCGTCGCTACATGTCGGACCACGACCGCATGGAGCGCACCGGCCTTCTTTTCCATCACGGGCGGCAGCTTCGGATTTCAGATCGGTCTTGAAGGTGTAGACCTGGTCATGATTATTCAGAACGAAAAGGGCATGCAAAAGCTGCTGGCCAGCAAGTTCCAACTTGGAGCGGACGCTTCCGCGGCGGCCGGACCGGTCGGACGTCACGCTTCGGCCGAAACCAATTGGAAATTGGAAACCGAGATCCTTACTTACTCCCGAGCCAAAGGCGCCTTTGCCGGCCTCAGCCTTAACGGCGCCTCGGTCCGCCGCGACGACGATTCCATGCAGGCTATCTACGGTCGCCACGTTACAACTCGATCCGCGTTGACCGGCAAGGTTGCGATACCGGCCGCTGCCGAATCGTTCTTGACGGTGGTGAAAGGTGCAAAGGCCCAGGCAATAGCACAGGCGGACAAAGAATAATCGGTCTGGGAATGTGCAGGGCATCCGGGGCGTCACGTCTCGGGTGCCGCCGCAAGGAAAGAGGTTCATATGCTTTGGACGATCTTCATTGTTCTCGTGGTTCTGTGGCTCCTCGGATTCAGCTTCCATGTGGCCGGTGGCCTGATCCACCTCCTGCTGGTTGCGGCGGTGATAATCCTGCTCTTCAACCTTCTGAGCGGCCGGAAGAGCATTGTGTAATTGCAATATCTGCTCCTGAACATCACCAACGCGCGCTCGTCAGAATCTCGTACGTCTGCAAGCCAGCTCGCGAGCGCGCGATTGAGGGGGATCAATGGAAACTGGAAAACAGATGACTCTGGAAGAAAAGGATTTTCGCAGGAACGTTGGATTTGCCCCCGGGTTACCGCCCAATGTGATGACAGCGATATTCGCTTGCCCATCCTGTAACTGGCCAATCGTCCACACGATGTTCACCAAACGCCACAATCGAGACGGACTTCACGACTTCGTGTTCGAGTTGAGCTGCGAGAAATGTAGGTGGAAGGGAGCGGTGCTAGGGCGTGACATCGTGGATTGCATGATCAACGACTGGAGTGGCCGCAAAATCCAGGCGGTCTGATACCGACTGGCTGGCACTCGATGGGCTACGTCAGAAGTACTCCCACCTCAAAGATCCCCGGTTATCGTCCCCATTGAACGCGTCACCTTATTCCAAGTAAAGGAACACGAATGTCATCACAAGAGAACACATCGCTAGGAGCATTGTCGGCTGGATTCAAGGTTCGCACTTCGGTGTTCAAAGACAAGCTGGCGTCGCTGCACCTCAGGTCCAGCGCATCGCTTCCCAGCCGGATCGCGGTAATCGGAAACTATCTGCCGCGGCAGTGTGGAATCGCTACTTTCACCACCGACTTATGTAACGCCATTGGCGCGGAGTATGGCACAACTCAGCTCCTGGCAGTGCCGGTCAACGACCCGGGGTCGGAATACAGCTATCCTTCGCGCGTTCGAATCGAGCTCATGGAGGGCGATCCTTCCTCGTACGAAGATGCAGCCGATTTTCTTAATTTCAGCAACGTAGATCTTGTTTCTTTGCAACATGAGTACGGAATCTTTGGTGGTCCGGCTGGCAGTCACATCCTGCGACTCATGCGGCGCTTGAAGATGGCCGTAGTGACGACCCTGCACACGGTTCTCCGCCAACCGGACGCGAATCAACGCCTTGTCATGGATGAGATTGCCACTCTTTCCGATCGTCTGATCGTCATGAGCGAGCACTCTTCTCGTTTTCTGCAAGAAGTGTTCGGAGTTCCGAAGCAAAAGATTGACCTCATACCTCACGGTGTTCCCGACCTTTCCTTCGGAGATCCCAATTATCACAAGGACTTCTCGGGGACGGAAGGCAAAGCTGTGTTGCTGACGTTCGGGCTTCTATCGCCCAACAAGGGAATTGAAAACGTCATCGAAGCCCTGCCTCGTATCGTAGCGAAACATCCGGAAGCGGTTTATGTCATCGCCGGTGCCACGCATCCGCACGTCAGACGCCGCGAAGGAGACCAATACCGCCTGCAATTGCAGGCTTTGGCGAGAAAACTCGGGGTGGAACGTAATGTTATTTTTCACAATCGTTTCGTAACTCCGGAAGAGATGGCTCAATTCGTTGGGGCGGCGGACATCTACATCACCCCTTATCGTCACGAAGAACAGGCAGTCTCCGGGACTTTGGCGTATGCGTTAGGCGCAGGCAAAGCGATCATCTCGACTCCCTACTGGCACGCAACAGAACTGCTGAATGACAACCGAGGAGTGCTCGTCCCGTTCGAAAACCCGGCAGCGATTGCAGATGCAGCGATCGAGCTCCTTGGCAATGAAGCCAGCCGTCATTCGATGCGCAAACGCGCTTATCTCTACGCTCGCGACATGGTTTGGAACAAAGTGGCACAGTCTTACATGAATACATTCGTGCGTGCCCGCTCTGATCGCATGCAAACACCTCGTATCGCCTTTTCGGACTTGAATACCGAAAGAACGTTGGACAGGTTGCCATCCATTAAGCTCGATCACCTGTATCGGATGACCGATCACACCGGACTCTTGCAGCACGCCGTGTTCTCGGTCCCCAATTACCGGGAGGGCTATGCCACGGACGACAATGCTCGCGCACTGATCGTGGCGGTACTGATGGAACAGCTTGGTATGACCGCCCCGTCGGAATCGGCCAAGTTGGCATCCTGCTATCTCGCATTTCTGTGGCACGCTTTCAATCCCGCAACGGGACGGTTCAGAAATTTCCTAAGCTACGAACGTCAGTGGCTCGAAGCCGAAGGCTCCGAAGACAGTCATGGGCGAGCATTGTGGGGACTCGGAATAGTACTCGGACGCTCGAAGTCGCCCGGTCTGCGCGGCACTGCCGGACGGCTCT
>DASTGW010000158.1:0-6748 GCA_035718705.1 Terriglobales bacterium
GTGAGATCGACCTTGTGGACCTTGCTGTCGCTGCCGCCAACGTAGAGGAATAAGCCGTCGAGGGTGAGACCACCGGTGGTCGGAGTCGCGCCTCCGGCGAGTGTGATGGCAGCCGTCGTGTTGTCCGCGGTGTTGAAGACGAGAATCTTTGCGTCCGTGATGGCGACCACTTTGGCGCCGTTGCTGGTGATGAGTAACTGTTTGGTCGTGAAGGTGCCCTGACCCATGTCGAAGCTGGAGAGAGGATCGGTCAGCGAGGGCGGGCATCCGGTGTAGTCAGTGGAGGGCGAGATGATGCTCATCGATGGTGGAGTGACGGCGTAGATCTTGCTTCCATCGATGGAACTGACGATGCGCTGCGGCACCGCGGCGAGCGCCACGCTGTTGGAACCCAGCTTCGCGTTGTTGCAGGTGGCGAAGACGTCGACCGAGTTGTTGCTGTTTGCGACGTAGGCGAAGGAACCCTGCTCGGAGACCACAACGTCCTTTGCAACTTGACCGAGCGGAATGGTCTTCAGCGAACTGCTTCCGGTAGCGACATAGAGGTTGGATCCGGCCACGACATAGACGGTGTTGTTATCGGGAGTAAAGCTCGCGTGAGGGCATTGGTCGGTGGTTTCGCAGGGATTGGGAATGCCGCTGACGGTGAATTGCTGGAGGATGCCGATGGACGAAGTAGAGCCCGACGAAACGAACTGCATGAAATTGATCTTGCCGGCGGCGTTATCGAAGCTGACAAGTTTGCCGGCATCATTGGAGACAGCCAGCAGTTTCCCTGGAGTTGTGTTGCCTTGCGAGGGACCTTTGGTCGCGTCGAAGAGGAACGTAGCCGTGTCTCCACCAAGGTAGCCGCCGAGTCCGGTGCGAGCCGAGATGAAGGAGTTTGGGTTGGCGGAAAGAGTGAACGCAGTACCGACGGTCCCCGCGGCCTGGTCGATGGGGAACAGTGAGGTGCTGCTCTTACTCGCGACCCAGATCGTGGTTGCGCTGGTCCCGTTCACGGCTCCAACGACGGGGTTGCTGTAAACGCCTCCCAATCCGGTATTGCAGTTGGGGGGAGTGCACGCGGCGATGATGGAACTGCTGCCAGGGCCGGATGTGCCGACCGCTCCAGCAGACGTGACTCCGATGATGCCATTGTTAGCAGAGGCGAAGGTCAACTTGGAATTGGCGATGGTGATGGCTTTGTCTTTGGTGTCGATGACATCGGCGACCAGCGTTTCTGCGGTTCCGGAATTGACGGTGAAAGAGGTGTCGGCGACGCCGGTCAGGTGCAAGCTGATCTTCTTGACCGCACAAGTATTGAACGTGAAGGGAACACTGGTCACGCTATTAGAAACGGCGTAGATGCTGGCGGAACCGGGGTTCACCGCGGTGAGCAGGCCCTTCGTGTCGCTGGTGACGACGTTGCTGTCGGAGGTCTGGAAGGTGAAGCCCGTCTGGTCGGAAGGACCAATGGTGACCGCAGCACCACTGGCGTCGAGAGCGGTGGCTGTGGCCTGAACGGTGCCGGTGGAAGAGGTGCAGTCGGTGACCGGGGTGGAGATGGTGACGCGGGCGACTTTAGGGTGCACGTAGACCGGAACGGTGGTGGTTAAGGAACCGCCTGTCACGGTGAGAGTGACGACTTTGCCTTGACCTGACGTGGGAGGCTTGCAGACGACAAATGTAGGATCCCAGGTGCCGGCGCAAATGCACATTGTGTTGGTGGTGGAGTCGCCGCCGCACTTGGTGCCATCAGCAGCGAGCGAGAGCAGGGTGGTGTCACTGCTGGACCAGGTGACCTTGGTGCCCTGCCGGACCGGGGTCGTGGAGCCGTCGAGCACATAGGCCTGGAGACCGAAGACGTCACCGTTGTTCATCGAGACGGACGGTAGGGTGGTCACAACAGTACTGGAGGTAAAGAAGGTGATCGGCAGGGTGAAGGTACCGCCGCCGCCGCTCTTGCTGCCGCCACCGCAAGCTGTTAATCCCAGAAGAAGAGCCAGAAACAGGGCACAGGACGCCCAAAACCTGTATGAAGACCGGAACTGCTGCATTTGCCCTCCCCGCCGTACGAGCGCACGACGGAAGTCGTTAAGAATCAGAGTAGGTAGAAGAAAGAAGTGTAACAAAAGGCGAACGGAGACATTGGGTAATTGGTAATTTCGTGATCGGGTAATTTAAAACCCATGGGATGGGGATTGTTGCGGGAAGGCGGAGCCGGCGGAACATCACTCGTAACGGCCGGGGCCACTCGGCGAACGCTAACAGGCTTATAATCGATATGTGGAGAAGAAGATCGCGATCTTCAACAGTTTCGAAGAAGCAGAAGATGCCGACGCGAAGCGAGATGCGGCACTTACCCCCGAGGAACGAATCAGTATAGTTGTTGAACTTTGGAACCGGCGCCACCCTGATGCCGCTCAACAGCGATTTGCGCGAGTTTGTCGCGTTGTTGAACTCGAGAGAAGTTGAATACCTGGTGGTCGGTGCGTACGCCGTCGCCTTCTATGGCTACCCTCGATATACGGCTGACCTCGACCTGCTGATCAATCCCACTTCCGAAAACGCTTCCAGAGTCCTGAAGGTTTTGGGGGATTTTGGATTTGAGAGCCTCAAAGTAACGTCCACCGATTTGCAAACGCCGAACAAGGTCATTCAATTAGGGGTGCAGCCTAATCGAATTGACCTGCTGACCAGTATTTCCGGGGTCGGTTTTCCTGAGGCGTGGAACGCCAAGGTGGACGGAGACTTGCAGGGGATTTCAACACGATATATTGGTCGAGAGCAGTTAATCCGGAATAAGGAAGCTACCGGCCGGGGGCACGATCTTGCCGATGCCGAGAAGCTCCGAAAGCGGCTTAACCCGTAGCGGGGTTGCACGTCCATGGGCATTTTTGCGCCTTCCGCCAGGGTAGATCATCAAATCTCTGGGATTCTGGTGCTTCCGCGCGGCGGGTTGTCCGCCTAAGTGCCATCATTGTTGACGCTTCCAGACAGAGTTGTTATATTTGAAAAGTTCTGCGAGTAAGTTTGGTCTGCGTAGTAGCAGCCGAGCTGTATTTGTACGGCTGAATTGAGTTTCATTCAGTATCTCTCGCGAGAAATGAACCTGCGCTTCCTCTCACCCTGAGAGGGTATGCGGGTTCCCGAGAGCGAAACGGAGTATCGCCGGGTCAGTTAGCGGGCGCGATATCACCGTCGTCTCCGACTCAAGTGAAGCGAATTTTCCCTTAGTGGGAAGTATGGCGTGGGAAGTGTGCGCGCCAGCTAAAGGTTGTCAGCGCCGGCATGTGTCTGGCCGTCGGTCAGGCGGGAATGTGCGTGCGCCAAGGAGCTACGAAGAGTGCCTACGTTTAATCAGTTGGTGAAGCAGGGTCGCACGGCGCCGAACTACAAGACGGCCAGCCCGGCCTTACAGAGTTCGCCGCAGAAGCGTGGAGTCTGCACGCGCGTGTACACGCAGACGCCGAAAAAGCCGAACTCGGCGCTGCGCAAAGTAGCGCGTGTTCGCCTCACGAACCAGATCGAAGTGACGACCTACATTCCGGGCATCGGCCACAACCTGCAGGAGCACTCGATTGTGCTGATCCGCGGCGGCCGTGTGAAGGACCTGCCGGGTGTTCGTTATCACGTGATCCGCGGCACGCTGGATGCGGTGGGCGTGGCCAACCGCAAGCAGGGCCGTTCGAAGTACGGCGCGAAGAGACCAAAGAAGTAGTTAGTAATTAGTCGTTAGTACTTGGTTGTTGACTGACGGCTGGGTTCGAAAGCTCTCGCGGAATCGCTGAGAGCTGAAAGCTAAGAGCTGAGAGCAGAGTTTAGATATGCCTAGAAAAGGTCATGCATCGCTGAAGCGGGAGGTACTGCCGGATCCGGTGTACCAGTCCACGCTGGTTACGAAGTTCGTCAACTCGATGATGTGGGACGGCAAGAAGTCCACGGCTGAAAACATCTTCTACGCCGCGATGAAACGGATGGAAGAAAAGGGCGGCGATGAGGCTTTGAAGCTGTTCAAGAAAGCCGTCGAGAATGCCAAGCCGTTGCTGGAAGTGAAGACCCGCCGTGTCGGCGGCGCCAACTACCAGGTGCCGGTGGAAGTGAATCCGGACCGGCGTACGTCGCTGGCGATCCGCTGGATCGTGAGCTACTCGCGTGGCCGTGCGGAAAAGGGCATGACCGACAAGTTGAGCAACGAATTGCTCGACGCGGCCAATGGCCGTGGTGGTGCGGTGAAGAAGCGGGAAGACGTCCACCGCATGGCGGAAGCAAACAAGGCGTTCGCGCATTATCGGTGGTAGGCAGGAGTCGGGAGTCAGGAGTCAGTTGGCGAAGCTAACGACCAACGACTAAGAACTAACGACTGAAGCTTGGGGTGAGAGGTGCCAGTCCTCCTTTTTAGAAGCTGGCAGTTAAAGGATTGAAGTGGCGAGACAAGTTCCATTATCGCGTTGCCGGAACATCGGCATCATGGCTCACATCGACGCGGGCAAGACCACGACGACGGAGCGCATCCTGTTCTATACGGGCAGGACGCACCGCATCGGCGAAGTCCACGAAGGCACAGCCACGATGGACTGGATGGAGCAGGAGCAGGAGCGCGGTATCACCATTACCAGCGCGGCCACGACCTGCAACTGGCGGGACGTTCGCATCAACATCATCGACACACCCGGTCACGTGGACTTCACCGCGGAAGTGGAGCGCTCGCTGCGCGTCCTCGACGGTGCGGTCGCGGTGTTTGACGCCGTTCACGGCGTGGAGCCGCAGTCCGAGACGGTGTGGCGGCAGGCCGACAAGTACGGCGTGCCTCGTATTTGCTTCATCAACAAGATGGACAAGACAGGCGCCGACTTCGAGCATGCGATGGACACCATCCGCAAGCGCCTGAATGCACGTCCGGTGGCGATCCAGTTGCCGGTGGGACAAGAATCGGCTTACAAAGGCGCGATCGATCTGTTCTCGATGAAGGCGATCCTGTTCCTCGATGAGACGATGGGCGCCGAGTACGTTGTCGAAGAGATCCCGGAAAACCTGAAGAAGAAGGCGCAGGCATTCCACAACCAGATGGTGGAATCGATCGTCGAAAACGACGATGAACTGCTGCACAAGTACATGGAAGGCGACACGATTTCACCGGAGGAGCTGAAGGCTTCGCTGCGCAAATCGACTATCGCTCTCAAGGTATTCCCGGTTATCTGCGGTACAGCGTTCAAGAACAAAGGCGTACAGCCGCTGCTTGATGCAGTGGTCGATTTCCTTCCTTCTCCTGTCGACATTCCGCCGATCAAGGGTCACGATCCCGACGATCCCGAGAAAGTGATTGAGCGCAAGGCCGAAGACAAGGAACCGTTTGCGGCGCTGGCATTCAAGATCATGAGCGATCCGTTTGTCGGGCAGCTGGTGTTCATCCGCGTGTACTCGGGAACCCTCAAGACCGGCGACAGCGTCCTGATTGGGGGCAAGAACAAGACGGAGCGTATCGGCCGTCTGCTGAAGATGCACGCCAACAAGCGCGAAGAGATCAACGAGATCCTCGCGGGCGACATCTGCGCCTGCGTCGGCCTGAAGAACGTCACCACCGGTGACACGATCTGCGACGACAATCATCCGGTACTGCTCGAGTCGATCGAATTCCCGGCTCCCGTTATCGCGGTTGCCGTGGAACCGAAGACGAAGGGCGACCAGGAAAAGATGGGATTGGCCCTGAGCCGTTTGGCACAGGAAGATCCGACGTTCCGGGTTTCGACCGATGCCGACTCAGGTCAGACGATCATCGAGGGCATGGGCGAGTTGCACCTGGAAATCATCGTGGACCGCATGATGCGCGAATACAAAGTGGAAGCCAACGTCGGCAAGCCACAGGTCGCGTATCGCGAAACGATCCGCAAGAACTCGCAGGCGGAAGGCAAGTTCATTCGCCAGTCGGGTGGTAAGGGTCAGTACGGTCACGTGAAGATCCGCATGGAACCGAACCCTGGCAAGGGTTACGAGTTCGTGAACGAAATCACGGGCGGATCGATCCCGAAGGAATTCATCAAGCCGATCGATGCGGGTATCAAGGAAGCCATGGAAGGCGGCGTTCTGGCCGGCTACGAAATGGTGGACGTGAAGGTCCTGCTGTATGACGGCAGCTACCACGAAGTGGACTCGAGCGAAATGGCATTCAAGATCGCCGGCTCGATGGCCTTCAAGGATGCCGCGAAAAAGGCGAGCCCCGTACTTCTCGAGCCAGTCATGTCGGTGGAAGTGGTGGTGCCGGAAGACTTCCTCGGCACGATCGTCGGCGACCTGAATTCGCGCCGCGGCCGTATCGAAGGCATGGAGCACCGCGCTGGTTCGCAGGTGGTAAAGGCAATCGTTCCGCTGAGCGAAATGTTCGGATACGCGACGCACATGCGTTCTTCGACGCAGGGCCGCGCGACGTTCTCGATGCACTTCGCCCGCTATGAAGAGGCGCCGCGTTCGGTTGCCGAAGAGATTATTGCCCGCGTTCAGGGCAAGGCAGTTTCGAAATAACAGGGTTCACCCAGCATCAGGAGCAGAGACTTAAATGGCGAAAGAAAAATTTGATCGCAGCAAACCGCACGTAAACGTTGGCACGATCGGACACATCGATCACGGCAAGACGACGCTGACGGCGGCCATCACGAAAGTGTTGGGCAAGAACAACCCGAACATCAAGTTCCGTTCGTTCGATTCGATTGACAACGCACCGGAAGAGCGCGAGCGCGGTATCACGATCGCGACCGCGCACGTCGAGTAC
>DASTGW010000159.1:0-4272 GCA_035718705.1 Terriglobales bacterium
GCCGCATCCGCCTTTGCGATGAAATTCCGCGCCGCTTCCTGCAGCAACGGGACCTTCGTCTGTTGCACTTGCTCAAACTTGACCGGAGCCACGTTCTGCGGCAACTTCGACAGCCGCTCTGCACTGATCCAGCCGCGCTCCGCCAATCGCTCCAGGCTGATTAGAAACGGATTCCCGGCGAAAGCCGACAGCGCAGAGTAAGGTGAGTTCCCATAGCCGGCGGGAGCCAGCGGCAATACCTGCCATAAGGTTTGCTTCGCTGCAGTAAGGAAGTCTAGAAATTCGTACGCGGCCGGACCGAAATCACCGATCCCGCCGCGCGATGGTAAACAACTCGGATGGAGAAGAATGCCGGAGGCGCGTTCCAACATGTATGTGGGTTTGATGCTCGATGTATGGCAAACATCTGTTCGCCGATAAGAATGTAGGGCGAGCAATCCTGCTCGCCCTGAAGTTCACAAGTGTTTCCGCTATTCGCCCGCTTCGTTTGAGCGGCTCATCAGACGGTTCATCTCATCTTTGTTCACGCGGATCTTCCCGTCCTTTTCCATGCGCTGGCGCAATCCAGCGGCAAACACCTGGAACGCCTGGTCACGCTTGGCATTTAGCAGCGAATCCCGTGTCTGCTGGCTCCCCTTGGCGAGTTCATCGGCCGTCGGCTCCTGACGATCCGTCAGCATCAGCACCGCGCCACCACGCTGGGTCTGCACCGGGTTGCTGATATCACCTTTGTTCATTGTGAACGCCACCGACGCTCCGTCCGCCATGCGGCCCAACTCTGGCACCTGGCTCTGCGGGCCAACCAGTTCGCTGGTACGGAAGCTCGCGCCCACCGCCTGTGCAGCCTTTTTCAGATCATGCGATGAGCGCGCCTTATCGGCCAGCTCCTGCAGCTTTTGTCCCATCAGTTGCTGCGCGCGATCAGCTTTGAATTCCGACTCCACGCGCGCCCGGATCTCATCAAAAGTTGGCGTCGCGGGAGGCTTCACGTCCGTTACCTGGAATACGACCTGCCCTTGCGGCGCTGCATCCATCTCCGGCGAACCATTTAACGGCGCGCTGAAGATGGCGTCCATCACCTGCGGTGCAGCACCAACGCCCGGCAGCGTGTCTGTGCGGGTGATCGGATTGCTGGTAATCACCTCCAGGCCTTTTGCCTGTGCAGCTTTCTCCAGGCCTTGAGACTTCGCCTGCGAGAGCAGCGTGTTCGCCATGTTCTCGGCCATTGCCGCCGCCTTCTGCTGACGGATGATCGGCTCGATCTCAGGTTTCACTTCTTCCACCGTCTTCACGTGCGCATCGTGCCTGTCTTCCAACTGGATGATGTGGAAGCCGTAGCTGCTCTGCACGAGTCCGCTGGTCTCGCCTTTCTTAAGCGAGAACGCAGTCTTCTCAAACTCCGGAACAGTCTGCCCGCGGTTGATCCAGCCCAGTTCTCCGCCCTTTTCGGCGCTTCCCGGGTCGTCCGAATTCTTCTTCGCCAGCTCCGCAAAGTCGCCACCTGCTTTGAGTTTCGCCAGCACATCGTCGGCTTTCGCCTTCGCTGCCTTCACCGCGTTCGCGTCCGTCTTTCCATCCGGACCCGGCAGCGGCGTTTTGATCAGGATGTGCCGCACCTGCACCTGCTCGGGGACGCGGTAACGATCCTGGTTTTCGCGGTAGTAGGCCTGCAGATCGGATGGCGTGACCTGCACTTTGCTCGCTACCTGCAGATTGTCCACCACCACGTACTTCACCGTGCGCTTCTCTGGGATCGAGTTCTTGTACTGCGCGCTGTGCTGGTCGTAGTACGCCTTCAGCTCCGCATCGGACGGCTTGATCTGCTTCATCACATCGTCCATCGAGAGCACGGCGTAATCGAACTTTACCTTCGTATTCTGGCGCTTGTACTCGGCCTCAATGTCCTGCGGCGACACCGTCACCGGACCTTCCACCGCCGCCCGCAGCTTCGACATCAGCAGATCCTGCTTCAACGCCGTCTCAAACTCCTGCACCGAAGGCATCTGCACCTGTTGCTGCACGAAATTCTGATACTGGTCATCGCCAATGAATTGGCCGTTCGGGAACAGGTACTGCGAGAAGGGACCGTGTTGCAAATAGTCCTGCAACTCGGAATCGGTAACCTTCAGCCCCATGTGCTCGGCTTCCGCGATCAACGCCTTCTGCGTGATCAGGTTCTGCGCCGCGCCCTGGCGAAACATTGGCAGGAGTTGCGACGGAATCGACCGTCCCCCGAACTGCTGGCGCGCGATGCGTCGCGCCGTCTGGTCAACTTCTGTCATGGTCACGTCCTGGCCGCCAACGCGCGCCAGAACACCTTTTTCGGATGGGGAACCGAAGCCGAAAGCATCACCCAGCATGCCACCTGGTACGAGCGTGATCACCATGGCGCCGCAGATCAACACGAGCATCCCGCCAAGGATCATCTTCGTGGTTTTGCCGGAATTTTGCAGGAACCTAATCATTGTTTTGGAAACTCCAACTCTATAAGGAGGATTTTCGGGGGCGAACGAACATTATAAACCAGAGGAGATAAAGGACTAAGCCTGTGGATTGAGAGTTTCCTTGCGGAGGCCATGACTTCTGCGGGTGCCCCGTCCTGCTGCTTTTGCCAGGACGGGATCACGAGAGTTGCTCTAGCCGCTGAGGTCGGACGTCGCCTTTCCTGCCACCTTCTTCTGCACCGCCGACGCATCCGTCCCTCTTCTCACCGCGATCATCTCCGCCACAATCGAAACCGCAATCTCCTCGGGTGTCACCGCGCCGATCTCCAACCCAATCGGCGCTTGCACCTTCTCGAACAATGCGGACGACAGCCCTTCCGCTTGCAGCTCTTTGTAGATAGTGAGGACTTTTCGTTTCGACCCGATCATGCCGATGTAACGTGCATCGGTCTGCACCGCCCACCTCAACACTCGCATGTCATCGCGATGCCCACGGGTGACGATCACGACATAGGAATTCTCGTTCGGCTCAAGCTTGGCGAGTGCCTGATCGAATTCGTCCGCAAAGATCTCGCGCGCATCAGGAAAACGCTCGCGATTCGCATAGGCCTCGCGGTCGTCGATGACGACCACGTCGAATCCGGCGATTCGCGCGACCTTATAGACGTTGAACGCCACATGCCCCGCACCAACCAGGTACAGCACCGGCACAGGCAAGATCGGTTCCACGTAGATCTCCAGCGTGCCTCCGCAAACCAGCCCAGTGTCCAGCTTCGGATTCTCATTGAGATTAAAGGTCAGCGTGCGCGGCTTTTCCAACTCCATTACTTCGCGCGCCGCCTGCCACACATCGGCTTCCACACATCCGCCGCCAATCGTGCCGACAATCGACCCATCATCGCGCACCAGCATCTTCGCCGTGTTGAATGACGGAATCGATCCGCGCACGTTGATGATCGTCGCCAGCGCGCCACGACGCCCGTCGCGCCGCAGTTTCACGATCTCTTCATAGAGATCCATAGATTGACTATTGTAGCGCCGGCGTGTCGCCGGTTGTTTCGCGGGCATCTTGCCCGCGCCTGGCACAACTCCTGCTAGAGTTTCCCCAGCACGAACTCCGCCCGTTTCTGCGCACTGACCTTCGGCAACTCCACCACTTCGTACCCGCACTCCGCGTAAACCTGCCGAAGCACTTCCGCCGTCTTCGACGCCTCCGCAAAATCCTGTTTCCTCTCGGCGTCGGTTTTATAAATTTCCTTCCACTCCGGCGCAAAGAACACCTTCTTCGCATACCGATGTTCCTTGCACGCCCGCCGGATCGCCCGGTCATCTTTCAGGCCAATCAATCGCGCATAGCCCAGCGTATCCGGCAATCCGCGATCGACGAACATTGCTTTCGCCAGCGGAGCACTTCTCCTGAACGCCTCCACCGAACGCTCCAGCATCATCGACGTATAAAGCTCGCGGTCACCCCACGGCAGAGCGATGCCTGCACTGCGCACCTGCTCCTGGATGATCTGCCGCGCCACTTCGGGCACGCACGCGTAGCCGCGCGTTTCCAGTTCCTTCAACAATGTTGTCTTTCCGGTGCCTGGCCCGCCCGTGATTACGAATAAATTCGGCTTTTCCATCTATCCCAGTTGTCCCCACAACAGGTGTAATCTTGCTCAATGGACACGGGTTCCCAACCCGCATCTTTTTTGCTGGCCGAGATTGTAGCCGGACGCCCCCTCTCCTGTGAGGATGCCCGAAGGTTCATGGAGTGCACAACTGAAGACCTCCCCGCTCTGCTCGACGCCGCCCGGCAACTTCGCGCCATGCATCACGG
>DASTGW010000160.1:0-3303 GCA_035718705.1 Terriglobales bacterium
CGTCGAGTTCGTAGAGTAGATCGAGCTCGCGGGCACTGTCGGTGAGTTCGGAGAGCACGCCTTCTTCGGCGTAGCGGGAAGGAATCAGTCGGTGGGTATTGTTCTGCTTAAGCGTCGTCAGGGGAGGCGGGTGCACTACCGAACGCCCCGGCGTGAATCGAGCAACTGGCGTACGGTCATCATGGCCGGGATCCCGCCGCTCGCCATGTACGCCAATGGAGTAGCTCCACCGAAAAGGGAATTGTCGTTGGCGCGCGTCGGCCACACCTTCGCCAGCTTGTCGGGAAAGATAATCGCCAGCGCCTTGAAAATGCCGACCAGAAGGGAAATGCGTGTTAGTTGGTCCTGGTCGAGCGACTTTGCCGTGCCCTTCTTGATGCCATAAAAAGTGCCTGTCGAAACCCCGCCCAGAAGACGGCGACTCTCATCGTCTTTCAACCCCCAGCTCTTGCTCAATCGGACAAAAGCCTTGATGGCGACAGGACTGAGCTTCTCCTGTACTTTGCGGTCGGAGAGATCCGAGGGCTTCTCCGGAACCGTAAAACCAGCGGAAATAGCTTCCTGCAGAATCATGACTTAATATTCAAATATGATGATCTATAGCATCAAAAATGATGCATGTCAAATATCGCCAGCGGACGCTACAATGTCCCGCCATGCTCCGAAAGCTTCCCGCTCTATTGCTCTGCGCGACTTCCCTGTGGGCTGCCGATTCCTCTTCCCAGACTTTCCGTTACACCATCCAGATGAGCGGCAACCATGCTGGTAGCGAAATCGACAGATTCCGGTCGGATGGCAGCGTCGAGAGCAACTTTGAATTCAACGACCGGGGTCGCGGCCCAAAGATTGTTTCTCGTTATCAGCTCGGACCCGATGGACTTCCGATTCGAACGTCCATTACCGGCAACGACTACCTCAAGGCTCCGGTCGATGAGCAATTCGCCGTCGAAAACGGACGCGCGCATTGGAAGAGCACATCCGAGAAGGGCGAAGGAACAGGATCGGGATTCTATTCCGGCATCAACAGCCCGTTCGTTGAAAGCGCCTTGCTGGTCAACGCGCTGGTGAAGGCAAAGGGCGCACCGGTCAAGCTATTTCCGGCGGGCGAAGCGCGGCTCGAGAAGATGGTCGACGTCGTTCTCGAGCATGAAGGCCGCAAGCAGCACGTCACCGAGTACGCGATTACCGGCATCTCGTTTGAACCGGTCACCCTCTGGCTCGATGACGATCTCCACCTCTTTGGACTCCCCGGCAAGTGGTTTTCCATCATGCGTGAAGGGTGGGAGCAATCAAGCCCGCAACTGTATGACCTTGACCGTAAAGCCGTAGATGAGCGCTACAACCGACTTTCCCACTCGTTATCTCAGCATCCTGCGCAGGCTATCGCCTTCGAGCACGTGAACGTCTTCGATTCCGAGAAGGCTGCACTCCAAAAAGATCAAACCGTCGTGGTTCTTGGCAACCACATCACCCAGGCCGGACCAGCAGCCAGCGTGAACGTCCCTGCGAATGCGCAGCACATCGATGGCACCGGTAAAACACTACTTCCCGGACTCTTCGACATGCATGTGCACGCTTCCGCCGGAGACGGCATTCTCCACATTGCCAGCGGCGTTACCAGCGTACGCGATATGGGCAATGACATCGATGAACTCGGGCACCTGCAGGACCGCTGGCAGCACGAGTCGGCAATCGGACCACGAGTGTGGAAGGCAGGCTTTATCGACGGCCGCGGACCGTACCAGGGTCCGACAGGTCTGTTCGCGGACACCGAAGATGAGGCGCTCAAGCATGTGCAGCGCTACGCCGACCTCGGATATGTACAGATCAAGCTCTACAGTTCGCTCAATCCTGCATTCGTTCCCGCCATCGTAAAAGCCGCGCACGCCAGAGGGCTGCGCGTCAGTGGACACATCCCGAACGGCATCATCGCCTCACAATTCGTAGAAGAGGGCGCCGACGAACTGCAGCACATCAACTTCATCTTCCTGAACTTCCTCGCCGGACAGGTGAAGGACACCCGCACGCCCGAACGCTTCACGGCCGTCGGCGAAAATGCCGCCAAACTCGATCTCAATTCGAAGCCGGTGAACGATTTCATCGGCCTGCTCAAAGCGCACCACACCACGGTGGACGTAACTCTCGTCGCCTTTGAGCCCATGTTCATCGCTCGCCCCGGAATTGTCTCTCCGGACTGGGCGCCTGTGCTCGATCGTCTTCCGGCGCAGATCCAGCGCGGTGCTTACACCGGAGGATTGCCAGTCACATCGGCCAACGATCAAACGTATAAAGATTCATGGGCGGCCATGCTGCGCATGACGAAGAAGATGTACGACGCGGGAATCCCGATCCTTGTCGGTACCGACGCGCCTGCGGGGTTAATGCTGCACCGTGAGCTCGAACTCGAAGTGCAGGCCGGTATTTCACCCGCTCAAGCTCTGCAGAACGCGACGTGGGTTGCAGCAGGGGTTCTGAAACAACAGAAGAATCTAGGCTCCATCGCCGCCGGAAAATTTGCTGACTTGGTCCTCGTGGATGGCGACCCAACCGCCGACATCAGCAATATCCGCCGCTGCCGACTCGTGATGAAAAACGGAACACTCTATAAGAGCGACGATCTGTACACCGCAGTCGGAATCGCCCCGGCCAAATAATCAACTGCCGCACTCACTGGTTCCGCGTTTTACTGGATCGGCGCTGTTTCACCTCTTAACCACCTTGCACATTACATGACCCGGGACGCAGTCCCCGGGCTGCGGAACGTCGCATCTCTGGGCCCCGCTCGAAGGGCAACTCCCTCAAAATTTATTTCCCGGGATTTGGCATAGTGACCTACCTGGCTTGCTATTCTGAAAATAGAGGGAGAAGAAATTCTTGGGCACTGTCCTCATTTTCGGGTCGTTCAGAAGCTTTTACCGACGACCGAAAACTGAGAACCAATAACTGCTTTGTTTTGACGATCTTGCCTCTAAGTGCTTTGTTTGCAAGATCGAGCTGAAGTACCCCCTTGTTAACTTGTTTGTTTGCAGGATCATGCGTTTTTTCTACTTTTTTTGAAGTCCCAATTAGCACGCGAGGTACAAAGACGAATCGCCTGCATCCGTGGCAGGGAAGTGAGAATCCAAAACACGCCGCATGGAGACCCTTCTTCACATCATTGAGCACCACGGATATTCGGCGCTGGTGGCCATGGTTTTCATGGAAGCCATTGGCCTGCCGATCCCGGCTGCGATCGCGCTGGTAATTGTCGGCGCGGCTTCTGCCTGGGGCGTGATGACCCCCATCAGCAGTGTGCTTTTGGCT
>DASTGW010000161.1:0-9460 GCA_035718705.1 Terriglobales bacterium
TTCGGTCACGCGTGGCTTACTTTCCCATCGTTCCTCATTCGCGCGGTTATTTACTTCCTGGTGTGGGGATACCTCAGCTACCGCATGAATGCTCTTTCGGCGATCCAGGATCGTCCGCATGATTGGCTTTACGGCAAACTGAAATTCCTTGGCGGCTGGGGATTACTCGCCTACATCTGGGCACTGACCTTCGCCTCGATTGACTGGATCATGTCACTGCGTCCGGGATGGCCGTCCACGATGTTCCCGTTGATCATGCTCGTGGGACAGGCGATTCTCGGCATGGCCGTGGGAATGATCGCGGCGCGCATCCTCATCCAGTACGAGCCGATGAATGTGCTCATGGATGATGTGGTTCTCCATGACAACGGCAAGCTTCTGCTGGCATGCGTGATGCTCTGGGCCTACTTCAGTTACTCGCAGTGGTTGATTATCTGGTCGGGCAATTTGCCGGAAGAAATCAGCTGGTTCCTGACTCGCATCCGTGGCGGTTGGGGCGGCGTGGCATTGTTCCTGGTGCTCTTCCACTTCGCGGTTCCGTTCTGCATCCTGCTTTCACGTTCGTTCAAGAAAAACATCTACAGACTGGTTTGGCTCGCGGTGTGGATGATCTTCATCCGCTGGGTCGACCTGTTCTGGCAGACGGCTCCCACCTGGAGTCCTGAGCACATGAACTTCGGGAAGATCTGGATGTATCCGGTGATGGCGTTGGCCATGGTCGGCATCTGGGGAGCGCTGTTCTTCCGCAACCTGATGCAGCGGCCATTGATTCCGGCCAATGATCCGCGTCTGTTTGAACTCTACGGAGAAGTTCATGAGTAAGCACAATCATTCGCACCATCGCGACGAGGGTATGGAACTGCATTTCGAGCAGGTCAGCCATCACGGTGTTCGCTACGAGAACCGTGACCTCGGCGGACGCGGCATCTTCGCGTTCCTGGTGGGGCTCATCGTTTTTGGCGTGGTGATCTGCCTGGTAGTTTACGGCTATTTCGCGATTAGTGAGCATTACAAGTCAGCTGCGGAGCCGCTCAGCGCGACGGTCACTCCTTCGCAGGAGCCAAGGGTTCCAGACGCTCTTGAACAATATCGCCAAGTCCATAAGCCGGCGGTCATGTTGCAGAACGACGATGTTGCCGACATGAACAACTTCCTCTCGCAGCAGAATCAGGCTCTTAGCAGTTATGGATGGGTGGATCAGAAGGCGGGCGTCGTTCATATCCCGATTGATCAGGCCATGAAGAACATCGTGCAACAAGGACTGCCTGCGCGTCCTCAACCACAATTACCGCCGACTGCTGATTTCGGTTCCGGCGCCAGCACCGTTGCTGGCGCTGCCGGCGGTACGCGTCCTGAGACGCGCGAGTAGCAACTGCCATAGGCAGCAGAAAGGGAATAGCAGTGACACGCAATAACAACCTGCGCCGGTTCGGATGGGCGCTTCTCTTCGTCGCCGGCATGAGTACCTTGTCCGTCGCCCAGGGAATGAACGCAGGGCCGCGAGGTACGACCACGCCGCCGGCCAAGATCCTGAAGCAGGTAGGCATCGAGCAACGCCTGGATGCGCAGATTCCTCTCGACTTGAAGTTCCGCGATGAAGTCGGCCACGAAGTCAAACTCGGTGACTACTTCGGCAAACGGCCCGTGGTTCTCAGCATGGTCTATTACGAATGTCCCATGCTATGCGGCGAAGTCCTGAACGGCGAAGCCAGCGTCTTCTCGACCTTGAAGTTCGACATCGGCAAGGAATTCGACGTAGTTACGGTCAGCTTCGATCCCACCGAAGGTCCGGACCTCGCCCGCGGCAAGAAACGCATTTATGTCGAACGCTATGGACGTCCCGGTGCCGAAGAAGGTTGGCACTTCCTGACCGGATCACCGGAGTCGATCAAGGCTCTCACCAGCGCAGTCGGCTTCAACTACGCGTGGGACGAAGAGACCAAGCAGTTCGCCCATGCGGCCGCCATCATGGTGGTGAAGCCCGATGGCAAGATTGCGCAGTACTACTACGGCGTGGAGTACTCACCGAAAGATCTTCGCTTCGGCATCATTCAAGCATCGCAGGGCAAAGTCGGAACCGTCGTGGACCAGATTCTTCTCTACTGCTACCACTACGATCCGCGAACCGGAAAGTATGGAGCTGTCATCTCTCGCGTGCTGCAGGTCGCGGGCGCAGTGACCATCGCAATTCTTGGAGGCTTCCTCATCATCATGTTCCGCTTGGAACCGCAGAAAGAGCGTAAGTTGCGCGAACAGGGAGGCAAGGGCTAAATGTTCCAGAACCTTCCCTTATGGCCGGAGCGCGCTTCCTCGTTCGCAAACAACGTGGACGCCCTCTACATCTTCCTGATCGCGGTCACCGGCTTTTTCACGCTGGTCATTTTCGTGATGATCGGCGTATTCGCCGTGAAATACCGCCAGCGTGCTGGCGGACGTGCCACCCAGATCGAAGGCTCGTACGCGCTGGAAGCCACTTGGACGTTGATCCCGTTCGGCCTCTTCATGGTGATGTTCGTTTGGGGTGCGGCTGTATTCATGAAGGAAGTGCAGCCGCCCGCCAATGCGATGGATGTCTTCGTCGTCGGCAAGCAATGGATGTGGAAGACGCAGCATCCCGAGGGCGTGCGCGAAATCAACCAGCTCCACGTCCCCGTCGGTCGGGATGTGAAGCTGACGATGATCTCTCAGGACGTCATCCACAGCTTTTACATTCCCGCCTTCCGTGTGAAGCACGACGTGCTTCCTGGACGCTACACCTCCATTTGGTTCCATGCCGTGAAGACCGGAACTTACCACCTGTTCTGCGCCGAGTACTGCGGAACGCTCCACTCCGGCATGATCGGCGAAGTGATCGTGATGGATCCTTCCGATTACGCCAAGTGGCTGAGCGGTGGTGCCGCCGAAGACAGCATGGCGAGCACGGGAGAGAAGCTCTTTCAGCAACTCGGTTGTGCGACTTGCCATCGCTCCGATACGCAGGGCCGTGGACCGAACCTGGCCGGCGTTTACGGCAAGCAGCAATTGCTCGACAACGGTCAAACCGTTTTCGTCGACGACAATTACGTGCGTGAGTCGATCCTGAACCCGGGCTCGAAGGTAGTCTCCGGTTTCAAGCCCATCATGCCGACATTCAATGGAATCGTGAGCGAAGAACAACTGCTCTCGCTGATTGCGTATGTGAAATCGCTCGGCGTCCCGCAGAACGCTCCCGGCAGTAATCGTCCCGCGGTCCAACAGGGTGTGACCGCCCCTAACACAGCTTCCAAGGCTGGAAACGCGAAGGTGCAGTAGAACATGGCCACAGCAGCGGCATTACCGACTGAGCGGCAGAATTACCTGAACTCCAACTATGGCTGGAAGTCGTGGCTGCTCACCACTGACCATAAGCGGATCGCGATCCTTTACCTGATCTCGATCACGTTTATGTTCTTCATCGGTGGGTTCTTCGCCACCATGATTCGCCTCGAGCTGCTTACGCCCGCCGGCGATCTCATGACTTCGGACACCTACAACAAGATGTTCTCGATGCACGGCATCGTGATGGTGTTCTTCTTCCTGATTCCGTCGATTCCGGCCACGCTGGGGAACTTCTTCATCCCGATGATGATCGGCGCCAAGGACCTCGCGTTCCCGCGCCTCAACCTGCTGAGCTGGTACATCTATATCGTCTCGGCCGGACTGATGATCTACGTGATTCTCACCGGCGGCGTCGACACCGGCTGGACTTTCTATCCACCGTTCAGCACCACGTACTCGAACAGCAACGTTGTCCTCGCCGGCATCGCCGTCTTCATCAACGGATTCTCGTCGATTCTCACCGGCTTGAACTTCATCGTGACCACGCACCGTATGCGCGCTCCCGGCTTAACCTGGAACCGCCTGCCTCTCTTCGTGTGGTCCCACTACGCGACGTCCGTCATCCAGGTGCTCGGCACGCCAGTAGTAGCTATCACCGTGGCGCTGGTCGCAATCGAGCGTCTATGGCACGTTGGAATTTTTGACCCGAAGGTCGGCGGCGATCCGGTGCTCTTTCAGCACCTGTTCTGGTTTTACTCGCATCCCGCCGTGTACATCATGATTTTGCCTTCGATGGCAGTAATGTCCGAGGTGGTCACGTGCTTCTCGCGTAAGCGCATCTTCGGATACCACTTCGTGGCCCTGGCGTCGATTGCCATTGCAGTCCTTGGCTTCCTGGTCTGGGCCCACCACTTGTTCGTCGCCGGCATCTCTGCTTACGCCGCGCTGGTTTTCTCGCTGCTCAGTTACTTCGTGGCCGTGCCTTCGGCGATCAAGGTCTTTAACTGGACCGCCACCATGTACAAGGGCCAGATCTCGTACGCGACGCCGATGCTTTATGCCTTCGGCTTCATCGGCCTGTTCACCATGGGCGGCATGACTGGATTGTTCCTCGCCTCGCTCGGCATCGACGTCCACGTCACCGATACCTACTTCGTGATCGCCCACTTCCATTTCATCATGGTCGGCGGCGCGGTCATGGCCTACCTCTCTGGAATCCATTTCTGGTGGCCGAAGATGACCGGCAAGATGTATCCCGAAGGTTGGGGAAAGGTCGCCGCGGGACTGGTCTTCATCGGTTTCAACCTCACGTTCCTGCCGCAATTCGTGCTCGGCTACATGGGCATGCCGCGTCGCTATCACGCGTACTCCGGCGAGTTCCAGGTGCTAAACGTGCTCTCCACGGCAGGCGCTTCCATCCTCGCTATCGGATACCTTCTGCCGCTTGTGTATCTGCTGTGGTCACTGCGTTACGGCAAAGACGCGGGCCCGAATCCTTGGAACGCCATTGGTCTTGAGTGGATGACGTCTTCTCCGCCGCCGACGCACAACTTTGACGAAACCCCAGTCGTTACCTGGGAAGCTTACGAATACGATCATGCCCCGCAGGAGGTCCCCGTTGGCAACTAGTACCGAAGTTGTCGCGCAGCACTCGCTGCAACATCATTTCGCCAACATGGAGCAGCAGCGGGAATCGTCCACGCTGGGCATGTGGATCTTCCTGGTTACCGAAATTCTCTTCTTCGGCGGACTCTTTACTGCCTACGTGGTCTATCGCAGCATGTATCCCGACGTGTGGGAGATGGGCAGCACCCACATGGAATTTTGGCCCGGCACCATCAACACGATCGTGCTGCTCTGCAGTTCTCTAACCGTGGCCTTGTCGGTTCGCGCGGCCGCCATGGGCGCGCAGAAGACGACGGCTCTTCTGCTGCTGGTCACGGTACTCATGGGCTTCGGCTTCTGCGGTATCAAGGCTTATGAATATCACCACCACTGGGTGGAAGGAACGATTCCCGGTAATCTCTGGCACTACAACGTAGCCGAGAATCCTGACGGCACTCACAGTGTGCCGCCGCACGAACTCCAGCTCTTCTTCTTCCTGTACTTCGTGATGACCGGACTGCACGCGCTCCACGTCATCATCGGCATGTGCATTTTGAGTACGATCGCGTTCTTCGCCTGGAAGGGAAAGTACACACCCGAGTATCACAACCCGGTTCATATAAGCGGGCTCTACTGGCACTTCGTGGACTTGGTGTGGATCTTCCTTTACCCGTTGCTGTACCTGATCGCGAATAAGCACGTTTAGGAATCGAGAATGTCGGAACACATACTGCCAAAACGGATGTACCTGCTGGTATGGGCCGCCCTCATGGGCCTGATGGTCCTCACCGCTGTTCTTTCTCGTGTGCCCATGGGTCGCGAAGTCAACACCATCATCGCCCTCATCATTGCAGCGATCAAAGCGACGCTGGTGCTGCTGTTCTTCATGCACTTGAAATATGAGAGCTACAAACTGAGCGCCGTCGTGTTTGTTGCCGGATTCTTCTGGCTGCTCATCTTCTTTGGGCTCACACTCACCGATTACCTGAGCCGCCATGCCTTTGGCGCGCCTCACTAATCCCTCGTATCTCCCGCAGGCGCAGCTCCGGCTGCGCCTGTTGTTTTTATCGCATTACGATGCATTTCCTCGCCTTCTCTGGCACACCCGTTTTCTTCTGCTCGCATCCCACTTATTAGGACTGTGGCCTCTATTCTTCGTATCCAGAAACTCGATGTCGCAGTGTTCACCATTCCTGCCAGCTCTCCGGAATCGGACGGCACCTACGAGTGGGACAGCACAACGATGGTGCTGGTGCACGCCCATGCCGGCGGCCGGATCGGCTTGGGCTATACCTACGCGGATAGTTCCACCGCCCTTCTCATTCGCGACAAGCTGACGAAGGTCGTCACTGGTCTCGATGCATTTGATATCAACGGCGCGTGGCTCGCCATGGTCGCAAGCATCCGTAATCTCGGACGCCCCGGCATCGCCTCGATGGCGATATCTGCCGTCGACACAGCTCTCTGGGATCTGAAGGCCACGCTCCTTGATCTGCCGCTGGTAAAGCTCTTCGGACAAGTGCGCGACGGGGTTCCGATCTACGGCAGCGGCGGCTTCACGTCTTACACCGATCGCCAGCTTCAAGAACAGTTCAGCAAGTGGCAGGCACAGAGCATTACCAGGTTCAAGATGAAGGTCGGGCGAGATGCCGTCGCTGATCTCCACCGCGTGCGTGTAGCACGCGAGTGCATCGGCCCCGACGCCGAACTCTTCGTCGACGCCAACGGCGGCTACAGTCGCAAGCAGGCACTCGCTCAGGCTGAACGCTTCACGGAACAAAACGTCAGCTGGTTCGAAGAGCCAGTCTCGTCCGACGATCTCGAAGGCCTTCGCTTAATACGCGATCGCGCTCCGGCTTCGATGGAGATCGCTGCCGGTGAGTACGGCTACGATCTCGACTACTTCCGCCGCATGCTCGACGCAGCTGCTGTCGATGTTCTGCAAGCTGACGCCACACGTTGCGCCGGATTCACCGGCGTGATACAAGCTGCAACTCTCTGCGAAGCCCACCATCTGCCTCTGAGCGCGCATTGCGCCCCGGCGCTGCACGTTCACATCGGATGTGCGTTACATCCGATGCGTCATCTCGAATATTTCCACGACCATGTACGCATCGAGAACATGCTCTTCGACGGAGTGCCCCAACCGGTCAACGGCGAACTGCGTCCTGATCTCTCGCGTCCAGGCATCGGACTGGAGTTTAAGTCCGCCGATGCCCAACGTTTTGCCGCATGAAAGGACATCATGTCTTCCGCCAAGCTACCCATTCTTAATCCCACCTCTCATCGCGAATACGATTGGCGACATCCCGAAGTCGATGTACAGAAATTACAGGCAGCGCTCATGCGCAACGTGGAAGGCGAGGTACGCTTCGACGCCGGATCGAAAGCCATGTACTCGCTCGACGGCTCGAATTATCAGCAGATTCCGATCGGTGTCGTTATCCCGAAGTCCGTTGAAGATGCAGTCACCGCCATTCAGATCACCAGCGATTTAGGCGCGCCGCTGCTCTCGCGCACTGGTGGTACCAGTCTTGCCGGACAGACCTGCAACTACGCGGTCGTTCTCGACTGGACGAAGTACGTCAACCGCATCACTGAAATCCATCCCTCGGAAAAATGGGCGTGGTGCGAGCCGGGCGTGATTCGCGACCAGCTTGCCGATGCCGTCTGTAAGCACAAACTTACCTACGGTCCCGACCCTTCCACCCACACGCACTGCTGTATCGGCGGCATGCTCGGAAACAACTCCTGTGGAGCGCATGCGCAATTCGGCGGCAAAGCCGATGACAACCTCGAAGAAATGGAGATCATGCTGTATGACGGCACGCGCATGAACGTCGGCTGGATGACCAACTCCGACCTTGATGCCAAGGCCGCCGGCAAGGGGCGTGAAGCCGAGATCTACGCGCAACTTCGCTCTCTCCGCGACCGCTACGCTAAGCTCGTGGAAAAAAACTATCCCAAGATTCCCCGTCGCGTCTCCGGCTACAACCTCGATCAACTGATTCCGGGTAAAGACGGTCGCTTCAACGTAGGCCGCGCACTTGTCGGCACCGAGGGTACGCTGGCGACGATCCTTCGCGCCAAAGTCAGCCTTGTCTATTCCCACCCAGAGCGCGTTTTGCTGATGCTCGGCTACCCTAGCGTGTATGAAGCCGCCGATCATTTGATGGAAGTTCTCGAATCCAATCCCATCGCCCTCGAAGGGATCGATGACGTGCTCGTCAGCAACATCAAGCGCAAAGGTGGACCGCATGCCGAATACCTTCCCTTGCTTCCGGAAGGAAATGGCTGGCTCATGCTCGAATACGGCTGCGACACGCGCGAGGAAGCTGCCGAAATGGCGCAGCAACTCATGTCTCGGCTGAAGTCAAAAGCCGATGCACCCTCCATGAAGCTCATCACCGACAAGCAGCAGCAGGTGAAGCTGTGGCGCTTGCGCGAGTCAGGACTCGGTGCGACAGCTTTCGTTCCCGGTCAACCTATGACTTGGGAAGGTTGGGAAGATTCTGCCGTAGCTCCCGAGCGCGTGGGCGAATACCTGCGCGACCTTCGCGCGCTCTACAACAAGTACGACTATAAGTCGGCGCTCTACGGCCATTTCGGCATGGGCTGCATTCATTGCCGCGTCAGCTTCGATCTCTTCACCAAACCCGGCATTGAAAAGTACATGCGGTTCCTCGACGAGGTCACCACCATGATCACGTCGAAGTACAACGGATCGCTCTCCGGGGAACACGGCGACGGCCAGTCAAAGGCCATGTTCCTGCAGAAGATGTTCGGCCCGGAACTCATCCAGGCTTTCCGAGAGTTCAAGGCCATCTGGGATCCGGAATGGAAGATGAATCCTGGCAAGATGGTCGATCCTTACCATCCTGATCAAAACCTGCGGCTGGGGCCGACCTACAAGCCGTGGCAGCCGAAAACCCATTTCCAGTTTCCCGATGACGAAGGCCACATGTCCCATGCGACCTTGCGTTGCGTGGGCGTCGGGCAATGCCGTCGTTTAGAGGGAGAGCCTGGGAATGACACCATGTGCCCCAGTTTCATGGTTACCAAGGAAGAGAGGCACTCCACGCGCGGACGCGCGCATTTATTGTGGGAGATGTTGAAGAACGGCCCCGACGGTCACGGCTGGCACGATGACAGTGTGAAGGAGGCGCTCGATCTCTGCCTTGCGTGCAAGGGGTGCAAAGGAGATTGCCCGGTCAACGTTGACGTTGCCACCTACAAGGCCGAGTTTCTCTCCCACTACTGGGAGGGTCGACTTCGCCCGCGTTACGCTTATGCGTTCGGTCTCATCGATCAATGGGCACGATTGGCTTCCGTCGCTCCCGGCTTCGTAAATCTGCTTACGCAGCTTCCGGGGCTTAGCGCAGTGGCTAAGCTTGCGGCAGGAATGCCGCAGCAGCGCAAGGTTCCTGCCTTCGCTCCTTACACGTTCAAATCCTGGTTCCGCAAGAGCGCTCCGCAGATGAACGGCGGCAAGCGCGTAATCCTGTGGGCCGACACTTTCAACAACAACTTCTTCCCGGAAACGGCCCAAGCAGCAGTG
>DASTGW010000162.1:0-2803 GCA_035718705.1 Terriglobales bacterium
ACCTTCTCTGTAGGCAAATTGATCTCGTCCAGGGCACGTCTGAAGTTGTTATGGGAAGGTTTATAGCTGCGCACCTGCTGCGCGGTTATGACGTGGTCAAATTTAAATTCCAGCCGCTTGGCCGTTTCGGCAAAGAAGTCGTCGTCGGTATTGGAGATGATCGCAAGGCGATAACGCGTCTTCAACCGTTTGAGTGCTGCAACAGTGTCGGGGAATGGCGGCCAGTCCTTGAGTGAGTTGGGCAGAGCATCGATTTCGCCATTGTAAAGGGGGAATGAGAGACGCGCGGCCAGTCGCTGGGTGACTCTCTGCAGAACGTGGCGATAACTCATGTATTCACCAGACTCGATCTGTGACTCGAAGGCACCATACAATTCGAGGAGGGTATTGTCAGGCACGTCGCGGTGGTGGTTGGCGAGGATTGGTTTGAGTGCTGAGAGAATTCCAGTTTCCCAGTCGATGAGAGTGCCGTAGCAATCGAAGGTGAGGCATTCGAAGCGGGAGAAGTCGGGCAAGCTATACCTCCTCAATCAATCGTGCCAGCAGGGCCGTACGTGGCACGATCTGATCAACTATCACTGATTCGTTGGTAGCGTGGGCGCCTTCGCCGGGGGCGCCGAGGCCGTCGAGGGTCGGAATGCCAAGCGCGCCGGTGAAATTGCCATCAGATCCGCCGCCGACCGAGGCTTCCTTCAGTTTCAATCCAAGTTCATTGCCAAGCTGCTTTGCTTTGGCGAACAGTTGAGCGACGGCTTGGGTGCGTTCGAGTGGCGGACGATTCACTCCACCCTCCACCGACAGCTTACAGCGTTTGTCGATGGGCTTCAGCGCGCGGAACTTCTTGTCAAGCGAAGAGGCCTGGGCGAGCTTGGTGATGCGCATGTCGACGTCAGCGGAGGCTTCCGCGGCGATGACGTTATTGCGCGTGCCACCGCGAATAACGCCGGGATTGACGGTCACGCCACTGGCAAGGTCGGTGAACTTCTCCACCTGAAGTAATTGGCGGGAGAGTTCAAGAATTGCGCTCGCGCCTTTCTCGAAATCAAGTCCGGCGTGAGAGGCCTTTCCCTGGACGCGAACCGTGTAGTCGCCGACACCCTTGCGTGACGTTTTCAATGCTCCTTGCAATCCGAAGGAGGGTTCGAGCACGAAGACAGCCGCGCATCCTTTCGCCAATGATTCCGTAATCGCGCGCGACGACTCGCTGCCGACTTCTTCGTCAGTGACGAGCAGAACTGTGACGGGGCGCGACAATCCGCCTCGCACGGCCTGCAGGGCTTCGATCGCAAAGAGCATTTGGACGATCCCGGTTTTCATGTCGAGCACGCCGGGTCCCCACAGGCGACCGCGCTCCTCGCGGAAAGGCATGGTCTTCAGCGTGCCGAGGTCCCAAACGGTGTCGAAGTGGCCAAGCAGCAGCACGCGCTCGCCGACACCCTCAAAGTCTGCCTGCAGGTGGTCGCCGAACTTTTCGGTCTTGTGGAGCTTTGGTGAAGCTCCGGCGGCACGGAAGAGATCGCAGATGTATCTGCCAAGCGCGTCGACGGAAGCCTTGTCGTGGCTGGGCGACTCGCGGACAACGAGTTCGCGAATAACGTGCTGGATTTCTGCCTGACGCTGCTCGAGCCATTCGACAATCGGCTGCGAAGGATTGGGACGGGACTGCCGGGTTGGGTTCTGCGCTCGGGCATGCATAGGAATTCGTTATAATGCGCGTTTGCGGTAAGTGCTGTAAACCCACTAGTGCGCCTACACCAAAAGACTGTATATGAGTGAAACTCTGCAAAGCCCGCCGCCAGTTGCCAATCCCAAGACGTTGCTCGATATCAACCAGATCCAGGCGATTCTTCCGCATCGATACCCGTTCCTGCTGGTGGATCGCGTCATCGAGATCGTTCCGAAACAGCGGATTGTCGCCTTAAAAAACGTGACCATCAACGAGCCGTTCTTCCAGGGACACTTTCCAGGGTACCCGCTGATGCCGGGCGTGCTGATGGTGGAAGCGATGGCGCAGGCCGGCGGATTGTTGTTGCTGACAGAGATCCCGGATCGAGAAGGGAAGCTCATTGTCTTCACTGGCATTGAGAAGGCGAAGTTCCGCAAGCCGGTGACTCCGGGCGACCAGTTGCGGATCGAAGTGGACGTGATAGCTTTTCGGCGAAACGTGGCGCGGATCAACGGGAAGATCTACGTGGGCGGCAAACTGGTGGCAGAGGGCGAGTTGTCCTGCTTCCTCATCGATCGCAACAAGGCGGATGAAGGAGCGCAATCGTAAACGATGGCCATTCATCCGACAGCATTGATTGATCCTGCGGCGAAGGTGGCTGCGACCTGCAAAGTCGGTCCCTATTGCGTGGTCGGCTCCAATGTGGAGCTGGGCGAAAACTGCGAACTGATCTCGCACGTGGTAATTCAGGGCCCGGCGAAGATTGGCAGCAATAACCGCTTCTTCCCATTCACTTCCATCGGTAGTGAGCCACAGGACACCAGCTACAAGGGCGAACCCACCAGGCTCGAGATCGGCGACAACAACACGATCCGCGAGTACGTCACGATCAATCGCGGCACCACCAAGGGGGGCGGCGTCACCCGTGTGGGCAGCAACATCCTGATCATGGCCTATTCGCATATCGGCCATGACTGCCAGGTCGGCGACCGCACCATGCTGGTGAACGGCGCTACGCTCGCGGGGCACGTAACTGTAGAAGACTGGGCCGTGATCGGGGCGATGTGCCCGGTTCACCAATTCGTGCGCGTAGGGGCTCACGCATACATTGGGGGTGGTACGGTGATCACGCAGGAC
>DASTGW010000163.1:0-8175 GCA_035718705.1 Terriglobales bacterium
TGGCGCGCAGGGCGCCGCACATGTGAGATCGCTGTAAGTCTCCGAGGAAGTCGAGCACGGATGATTCCTTTGACATTATTTGAATTATTGAGAATACCGCAGAGAGCGCTCGGCAGTCAGCTAGGCAGTGCAGCGAAAAAGGGTTAATACGTTGAGAAGATAGGCGCTAGGCCGCGTAGCTGGCGGCGGTGAGAGTCTCCACGCGTGCCAGAAAATATTCGTCCGGCTCGGTGGTGAAGATGATCGTGGCACAACTGGTGGCCGGAAGATCCTGGTCGGGGGAGAAAATGAGCGCGATCACCTGCTCAGAATCGGTTTCCTTCAGCTCGTCGCAGAAATCAGCAGCGTGTTTTCCGAAGCCGTTTACCGACACGATCACCAACCCATACCGTTTGGGAGACCAATGGGAGTGTCCGAGTTCAATGTCGTCGGCGGTGGTGACGTGGTACCCATTCCGTTCCAGCGTCTTCAGGTGACGCTCTCGTGCGCTCGAAGGAGACTCCACGAGCAACACACCTTTGGCCTGGCGCACGGATTGTTTCACGTCAAAGGAACGATACATGCTTGCCTAAGAAGTTCGACGGCAAATGTCCGTCATCAGTTGTAGTGTGCAAAATGAGAATTCGTTTGTAGCAGGTTCCAACTAGTGGAAAAGGGTGAGGAAAGCCCCGTTCCGTGAAGGACGGGGCTGGAATGAGGGAACTTTTACTTTTTCGCCGTCGAACCCGTACCGGACTCGCCAGGCGGAGGAGGGATGGTGATATCGATCGTCTTCACCTGGCCCAAGCTGGTCAATTGATCCCCAATCTCGCCAGAGTTACCCACGACCAGTATCGCTAATTGATCGGGATGGACATACTTTTTGGCGACGCGAGCCACATCGTCGGACGTCACCTTCTCGATCGCCGAACGATAACGTTCGAGGTAATCCGAGGGGAAGCCGTAGAACTCGTAACGCATTTGTTCCATCAGCACCTTCTGCTTGCTGTCGAAATTGAAGACGAACGAGTTGAGGATGGAATCTTTCGCCCTCTTCATTTCTTCCGGCGTTGGGGGTTGAGTGATCAGGTCGTTCAGTTCCTTTTTCAGCCCAACGATCGCGTCTTTGGTGCTGGCGCTCTTAGTGGACATGGCGTAGTCCTGCATACCGACATGGTCAAAGTCTGAGCCGACACCGCCACCCACCGAGTAAGCAAGACCCAACTTTGAGCGAAGATTGCTGATGAGGCGCGAGGCAAAGCCGCCACTGAGTACTTCGTTCATGACAGACACGGCGAAATAATCCGGATTGTCGCGCTTGATGCCGAGCGCGACCATCTGCACCGAGCTCTGGTCTACATCTTCCTTGGGGATGAAATAAACCTCTGGCTTGGCAGGTGAGATTTGCCCTGCCGGTTCGGGAGCTTTGCGCCCTTTGGGCCATTTTTCGAACGCATCGCGGATGGTCTTCTCCATCTGCGCGGGCTCGAAGTCGCCATATACGCCAAGAATTGCGTTCGTAGGATTCGCGTACTTCGCGTGCCAATCGATCAGGTCCTGGCGGGTTACAGCCGCGATGGTGGCGTATTCCGCCTGGCGAGCGTAAGGACTATTGGGTCCATAGGCGAGTTTGGCTGCTTCACGTCCGGAGATCTCATCGACATCGTCGTTGCGGCGGGAAATGCCTCCGGCGATCTGATGCTTGATGAGGGCTACTTTGTCTTCCCGGAATTCCGGCTGGAAGAGCAGTTCCTGGTAGGCCGTGAAGACATCGTTGAAATCCTGCTTCAGGCAGTTGAAGGCGATGGAAGTGGAATCATCGGTTGCACCGGTTTCGATCTTGGCAGCGCGGGCTTCCAGGAAGTCGTCAAGTTGATCTCCGGTACGCTTCTTCGTTCCGCCCGTCCGCCAAACCGCGCCGTAAACGTCAGTGAGGCCGATTTTGGCTGCAGGCTCAAGAGTCGAGCCGCCGCGGAATCGCATCGTGGCGCCAATGACGGGCAGTTCGTGATTCTCTTGCAGGAACACGACCATACCGTTCGAAAGTACGATCCGTTTGGGCATCTGCGGACGAAATTCCGGCAGGGGCGGAATCGTAATGCGCGATATCTCGCTGTTCTGAGTTTGCGTTTGCTCAGGCGCCTGCTTTGTTTTGTCAGGGACCGGAACGGGCTTGGTGCCTGAGGTAGAGGTTTGTGCGTTTAACGCAATTGCTGAAAAGGCGGCCAGAAACAAAGTAAGAATGCGTTTCGTCATGAGATATCTCGCTATTGCTGCGGTTGTTGCGGCTGAGCTGCGGGAGCGCCCTGTGGCGGACGCGCACCAGCCATGCGCGTACTCTCGATAACGCCGACAGTGCGATTCGTGTCGGTGAAGGTCTGGTTCGCAACCCTACGGATATCGGCTTTCGTGACCTTCTCGATTTTCTCGACC
Organism: Terriglobales bacterium; assembly: GCA_035718705.1. GTDB lineage: Bacteria > Acidobacteriota > Terriglobia > Terriglobales > Acidobacteriaceae > DATMXP01. The sequence continues at coordinate 2,413 of DASTGW010000163.1, forward strand.
TGATGGAAGAGCTCGCGCCAGTCGCCGAAGCGCGCCTGGAAAGTAGCAAGCTGAGCAGCCAGTCCCGGATTATTCCCAAGGCTGCGGATCAAGCTTGCTTTGGCTCGCGTCTTCACCATCTGCAACTCGTCGTCGGTGACGTCCTCATTCTTCAGGCGTTCGATTTCAGCGCGTAGTGCCGTTTTCATCTCGTCCGGCGTGTGTCCGGGGGTTGGGATGGCGTAGAACGCAAACAGGTGCGGATATTTGCTTCCGGGCATTCCGCTGAAGCCACCAGCTTGAAGGGCGATCCGCTTATCGCGAACGAGCGAACGGTAAAGCCGCGAAGTGCGGCCATTGGAAACCACATCGCTAATGGCGTCATAAACCAGGTCGTCTTCACTGAGATAGTCCGGGCGATGATAGCCCTCGATATAAACCGGCTGCGCGGTTTCCTTCAGTACGACTTCGCGCTCGGAGTTCTGCGGAGGCTCGGTAGTAAGCGCCTCGTCCGGCTTGGGACGATTGGGCAAGCGCCCGAAGTACTTCTCAATGATCGGCCAGGTCTTATCGAATTCAAGGTCGCCCACCACGGCGACGGTCATGTTCGAGGGCACATAGTACTTATCGAAAAAGGCGCGCGCGTCGGTGGCGGAGAACGTGTGCAGATCGAAAGGCCAGCCAATTCCGGCGATCCCGTATGGATGAGCCATGAAGGCCGCCGACTCGAACTGCTCGATCAGGCGTCCGATGGGATTGCTGTCAACCCGCATTCGGCGCTCTTCGAAGACAACATCGCGTTCCTTATAGAACTCGCGCATCACCGGCTCAAGGAAGCGCTCCGATTCGAGATATGCCCATAGCTCCAGCCGATTCGCAGGCATGGAGTAGTAGTACGTGGTTTCGTCCTCGGAGGTGCTGGCATTCATGCCGACAGCGCCGTTCTCTTCCACGAATTGACCAAATTGATTGCGGATGACGTACTTGTCTGCCTTCTCAATCAGGTCCTTCCATTGCTTTTCGAGTTCGGCGAGCTTTTGCTTATCCTGGCCCACGCGCTTGTCACGCTCGGCGATGTAGGCGGCGTAGGCTTTTTCGATCTCCGCCAATACTACTTTCTCTTCCTCGTAGTTGGTGGTTCCGATCGTATCGGTGCCTTTAAACGCCATGTGCTCGAACATGTGCGCCAGACCGGTCTTGCCCTTCGGGTCCTGGGCGGATCCTGCGTCCACGAACGTGTAGAAGGAGAAGACCGGCGCTTCCTTGCGCTCCATAAGGATCACGGTCAAGCCATTATTCAACTTTCTGACCTGAATGCGTTTCTCGAGGGACGCGATGTCTTGCGAGAACAACGGCAATGTTAAGAACAGAGCAGAGCAAAGGAGGAGCTTGCGTACGATAGCTGGCACCGTTGGAGCCTCCGAAGAAAAATAGTCTAACAGCTTGGCCGTGATTCTCACTTTGCGGGTATAGTGACCAGAGCCTGTGGTGAGGGACGAATTGACCAAAAAGAACCCCCAAGTACTGATCGTGGACGACAATTCCACCCAGCGTTACGTGTTGACGCGGCTTGCGGAACAAGCCGGATATGAATTCGAGGAAGCGCAAACTGCTGAAGAGGCTCTGGAGCAACTCGAACGCGAGATACCCGATGTGCTGATCAGTGACGTCAAACTGCCTCAGATGGATGGGTTCGATCTCTGCCGCAAACTAAAAGCGAACGCGAACACGAAAAAGATTCCCGTCATCCTGGTCACGTCGATGTATTACGCCTCCGAACGCGAAGCCGCCGACACTGCGAAGGGCAAGAAGCGGGCCAAGGACTGCGGCGCGCTGGAGATGTTTCCGCGTGGCGAGGCGGTTGAGAAGCTTCCTGCCCTGCTACAGAAGCTTGCAGATAAAATGAAGTAGATGTCAGAAAGTCCACAGACGGTTGAACACGAAGGGCTGCTGCAGCGCTTCTTCCATTTCTACTCAATTTACTTCGGTATTACGGCACCGCCGCCGGCCAAGCAGAAACTTCTACTCGCGGTTCTGGTCCTATTCTTCGTTCTGCTTGTAGGGGGTTTGGTAATCGTAGCGGAAATCGTCTCGCATCTTTAGCCGGGCTTACACCTCAAACAATCGGTAGGCCGCCGGGGGCTGCTGGGTCTGCAACAAATGCAGCGCCACGTTGTAAACCGGTACGCCGCCTACGGTCTTGCCTTCTCGTGCCCCGTGATGGGCATGTCCGTGGACGATCAGGTTGGCCCCATGTCGGTCGACCACTTCCGCCAGTCGTGAGGTACCGAGGTAAGGGAAGATCTCGGCCGGTTCGCCGGTTACGGTTCCCACTACGGGAGCGTAATGGAGAACCACCACGCGCTTCTCAGTCCGCAACTGCGACATCGCGCGTTCGAGTTTGAGAGCCTCGTCGATGCTGGCCTGCACAATGCGCTTGATCTCCGGTTCACCGAACGCGGTTAAGACGCCGCGACCGAAGCCGCCAATGAAGCCTTTTGTTCCTGCGAACCCTACGCCGTCGCGCTCGTAGGCGGTGCCGTCCAACACCTTGATGCCTTCCTCAGTCATCATCTTCATGAGTTCGGCTTCCTGACCGCTCTCATAGTCATGATTGCCGAGCACAGCGACGACCGGAAGGCGAAGGCGGACAAGGACGTTGAGCAGCGGCTCCATCTCGGAGGCTTTGCCATAGTTGGTGAGGTCTCCCGCCAGGATCAACAGATCCGCTTCATCGCGGACGCGTTCCATCAGCGACTTGATGCCTTCGTAGGCAGCGGGGGTAAAGTGCAGGTCGGCGAGCGCGGCTATTCTCATCGTTCTGTCTAAGAAAGACGCACTTCTAGGCTGCGGGGTTTTCGCAGTGCTCCGGCAATTTCGGCTCGCGTGCCTGCCGGTGCTCCTCATGAAGGTCAGCCATGCCCCATTCGGCCACGTCGATATTGAACATGCGCGGGTCGATCAGGCTGCCGCGGAACGGCGCCTGCGGGTCGAAATCGTGAACTTCCTTCTGGAAGCGCGCGATCATGTCGTCCCACACCTGGCGGGGGATGTAATCGGTCTGACCTGGGTAGCAATACTGATAGAGCACCATCGACCAGAAGAGGACTTGCCAGTGTCCGTCGGAAAGCTGCAGCAGGCGGTCCCAGTTGAGCTTGCCCTTAGTGCCGTAGATGACGTGACAAATGTCGGCGCCATCAAAGCGCTCGCGGCGCGTGACCAACAGCTTGGAGGCGATGAGTTCTTCAGGCGCCAACACCTTGACCGGGACGCCAAACATCTCCGATTGCGTTCCGCGATCGATCCACGACTGATCCACGACGATCGTGCCGGTGCTCATGCCCGTGATCAGGTCGACGAAAAAGTCTCCGCGATGTGCTTTCGCCAGCCAGACAGGGTCAGCGACTTCGCACTCGAAGCCGTCACGTTGCAGCGCTTCCATGGCGCGCCCGACTTCCTGCGCGGGGAGAAAGACGTCGAGGTCCTTGGTGTCGCGGCAGATCCCGGTGTGCTCGCGAAGAGCGAATGCGCCCGAAATGACGAACGGAACGTCATTTTCGTTGAGCAGTTCCAAGACCTCGCGAAATAGCTGTTGTTGTTCCGGCGCGAACTCCGGAGGCTTGGAGGAACTGATCGGTAGTTTGTTTTCTTCCTTCGTCGGCACCCCACCTTTGATGGCATCTTCAGTGTTGCAAGTTGTTAGCCCTTTAGCATCCAATGTAGCGGGAGTTCACCGGCGTGGCCAAAAGAACCACTAACGTCGTGGATATACAGGGGAAACAACTTACGTTGTCGAACCTGGACAAGGTGCTGTACCCGGAAGTGGGCTTCACCAAGGGGCAGCTGATCGATTATTACGTCCGCATTGCGCCAGTCCTGCTGCCGCACCTCGAGGGTCGGCCGCTGACCATGAAACGCTATCCGAATGGGGTGAATGGCCAATTTTTCTATGAAAAGAACTGTCCGAAGCACCGGCCGGAATGGGTGCAGACGGCGCCGGTGTGGAGCGATGGCAATAATCGTTGGATGGACTACTGCCTGGCGCAGGATCTGCCGACCTTGGTCTGGGCCGCGAACCTTGCGGACATTGAGCTACATACCTCGCTTTCCATTGGCAAGAAGATCGAGCAGCCGACGTTCATTGTTTTCGATTTGGATCCCGGGCCGCCGGCAACGATCGTGAAGGCGTGCCAGGTGGGCCTCTGGGTGCGGGCCATCTTCTCCAAGTTAGGTCTGGAAAGCTTTGCCAAGACCAGCGGCTCTAAGGGGCTGCAGATTTATGTGCCTTTGAATACGGCGGTCGATTACGACCACACGAAGGTCTTCGCCAAGACCGTTGCCCGGATGCTGGAGACCGCCTATCCCGACGACGTGGTCTCCGACATGAAGAAGGCGCTGCGGACGAACAAGATCCTCGTGGACTGGAGCCAGAACGATCAGCACAAGACCACCATCAACGTGTATTCCGTGCGCGCGAAGGAGCGGCCGACCGTCTCGACGCCGGTGACCTGGAAAGAAGTGGAGCAGTGCCTGAAGAAGGGCGATCCGAACTTCCTGGTGTTCGACACAAACGATGTACTCAAGCGCGTGGAGAAGATGGGCGACCTGTGGGAAGACGTGCTGACCATGAAGCAGAAGCTGCCCGCGATTGAGAAACTGGAAGCGCTCGGAGGGACTGCGCCGCCTGGTGTGGTAAAGGAAGGTCTGGTTAAGGAAGGGAAGGCGGCTCCGGCCAAGAAGGCTAAGAAGAAAACCAAGGTAGCGTAAACTGCTCTGCTTATGGCCAAGAAGACTGAGACCAAGGTTGGGCTTTTCGTCGGCACCTCAGGGTGGGCTTATCCCATTTGGAAGCCCGAGTTCTATCCGAAGGAAGTGAAGTCGAAGGATTTCCTCAAGTACTACTCCACCCAGCTCAATGCCACGGAAGTGAACTATACCTTCCGGCGGACCGTCACGGAAAAGGCGCAGACGCAGTGGATCGCCGATACCACCGACAACTTCCGCTTCGTGCTCAAAGCCAACCAGTACATGACGCACATCAAGCGGTTGAAGGACCCGGAAGAACCGGTGGAGCGTTTCTTCTCGTCGGTGCAGATCCTGTCGGAGTCCGGAAAGCTGGGGCCGGTCCTGTTCCAGTTGCCTCCGAATCTGAAGGCCGATGCCGCACTGCTGCGGGCGTTTCTCGATGTGGTGCCTCCGGGTGCGCAGACTGCATGGGAGTTTCGGCACGAGTCCTGGTTTACGGATGAGATCTACGACGTGCTCTCGGACCACGATGCCGCGCTGTGCATCGCCGAAAATGAAAAGCTGGTCACGCCGAACCTGATGACCGGCAGCTTTGCCTACTATCGCTATCGGAATTCGGAGTATGCGGAGGCGCAGCTAAAAAAGATCGGCGAAGAGCTTGGAGAGCTGGCGAAGAAGCGCGAAGTGTATGCGTTCTTCAAACACGAAGAAGATCCGAAGAGCGCGAATTGGGCGGTCACGGCGCTGAAGGCGGGAAAGGGTTAGATTTAAACTAACCTCGAGTTTTCCGGGTTGTAAGGGTCGTATTGAACTAACACGTCTGTGCCTTCGGCCAAGACCCTGTCATCACTTTCTCCTAAGTGAGCAATACCGCCATAACGTTGACCATTGAACGTGAAGTTGTAGCTGATACTCCGCCCGCTTTCTTCATCGTGACAAGAAACTATGGAGCCTTTTACTGTCGGCCACTTACGCAGAAATCTATCCAGGTGATATGCGAAATTAGGCCAGCAAAGAAAACAAAGGCCAGTCATACCC
>DASTGW010000164.1:0-3785 GCA_035718705.1 Terriglobales bacterium
CACCGGTAACGGTATTGCGGTCTATTCCTTCGCTGACGGCAAGATCACACCCGAGCGCTTCCTGAAGATTCCGCTGCAGCCACTGGCCAAAGGCAAGCAGCGCGGCTCGATTCATAAGGAAGCACCGGAAGGAATGCTTGCGCCGTATCCGGCCGGGATCGCTGTCATCAAGCGTGACACGGGCGATCAACTGCTAATCGCCGACAACCTATCAGACGACGTTCTGCTCATGGACGCCGCCAACGGCAACATCATTCAACGCTTCGATGTGAACACGGGAAAGTATGTGCCGAGTGCATACCCGTATGCGGTCGCTGTAGATAGCAACCCACCCGGAAGTGCGTGGGTAAGCTTGTGGAATACGAATCGCGTTGCGAAACTCGACTTGTACAAGGGAACCATCGATTCGTGGATTGAGTTAGCGCCACCGAGCAGTTCAAGAGATGTCGTGTCGCACCCGACGGCGATGACTATAGTGCACGGCGTCTTATTTGTGACATTGTCAAACTCCGACAAAATCGCCGTCATTGACACCGTTCATAAGAAGGTTTTGCGCTATCTTTCCAGCCAACTTCCAAACCAAGTGCTTGGTGGTAGCTACCCGAACTCACTCACTGCCAGCCAAGATGGAAAGTCACTATTCGTTGCCGACTCCAGCGCTGACGCCGTGGCTGTGTACTCAATTGAAACTGCCTCAATTCCTTTCTGTAGGGATAGCGGCTGCGTTGGTTCGCTCAATCCACTCTGCAAAAAATGCAAAGCAGGGGCATGGTTCAAGGGCTCGACTAGCCCCACCGCTTTCCTTCCTACCGAGTGGTACCCCACTGCTGTCGCCGTCCGCGGAGACGATCTCCTCATCGCCACCGGCAAGGGCACAGGCAGCGGGCCTAACAATATTCCTCGTAAGCCTGACGAACCCGGCTATCGCAAGGGATACACCTATCTGCCCACGCTGCTGAAGGGTTCCCTCGCTCGCGTGAATCTTAAGGAAGTCGAGCCACACCTGAAGCAACTCACCGGCGAAGTGCTCGAGAGCAACCTGATGAACGGACGCACCGGCACGCTTCCGTTCAAGGGCGGCAATCCGATCAAGCACGTCATCTACATCATCAAGGAAAACCGCACCTTCGATCAGGTGCTCGGCGACCTGGGCGCTGGCAACGGCGATCCCAAGCTGACCATCTTCGGCGCCGACATCACGCCCAACCAGCACGCGCTCGCCAGGCAGTTCGGCGTGCTCGACAACTTTTACGTCTCGGGCGATGTCTCCGGTAATGGGCACGTCTGGTCGAATGCCGCCATCACCAGCGACTACACGGAGAAGACCTGGCAGATTTCCTACCGCGGATGGGAGCGCACCTACGACTACGAAGGCCAGGTCGGTGAAGACTTCCCGATTCAACTCGGCATTCCCGACGTGAACGAACCGGGCACCGGCTACTTATGGACTAACCTCGCCCGCCACAAGAAAACCTACCGTCACTTCGGAGAATATGTCGCCACCCGATGGTGCGACGAGGGCGCTGACTGGCAGTCGCCCATGCAGGGTACACCGATGGCGAAGCCAGCCACGTGTACAAAGTCGGAAATCAAACCCGGCGAGCCGCTGCCTTCGTATCTGGGCGATCCAAAGGGCGGACCGAACCCTTATCCGTGGCCGATTCCGATCATCGGCGAGAACGTCGCCACCAAATCCGAACTCGTCGGGCACTTCGATCCGCGTTATCCCGACTTCCGCCTCGAGTTCCCCGACCAGTTGCGCGTAGACGAGTTCCTCAATGAATTCAACCCCTGGGTAGCAGCGCGCAAGAAATGTGGCGCGAGCAATCCTGCTCGCGCGGATTCTGCAAAGGGTGCCTTTTCCAAGTGCGATCCTATGCCGCAGTTCATCCAACTGCGACTGCCAAACGACCACACGTCCGGCACCGACGTAGGAAAGCCCACACCAGAAGCCTCGGTCGCCGATAACGACCTTGCCGTAGGCCGCGTCGTCGAAGCGATCTCAAACAGCCCGTACTGGGATGACACCGCGATCTTCATCCTCGAGGACGACGCGCAGGATGGCGGCGATCACGTCGACGCACACCGTTCGACTGCGTACGTGATTTCGAAGTACGCGCCGAAGCCTGTTGTGCGCATCGAGTTCCAAGGCAAGGTGGAGCGTCGCGACACGGTACCCTTCATCGACTCCCACTTCTACACCACCGTCAACCTGATCCACACCATGGAAGTCCTGCTCGGACTTCCGCCGATGAACAACAACGACGCGCAGGCCGCGATCATGGCGCCGCTCTTCTCGGGCGACGGTACTCAGCCTGCTTTCAAGGCCGACTATCGCAATCGCGACAACAAGCTGATCTTCACGGCAAACAAAGCAGGCGCGCCGGGTTCAATGGAATCATCGAAGATGAACTTCCGCCACGCCGATCAGATCGATACGGCGCTGCTGAACGCAATCGTCTGGCGTGAACGCAAAGGCAATCTGCCAGTTCCGGCACCAAAGCACACGGTCATCCCCGAACGCGCGGGCAAGCAAATAGCTGACGATGACGACGACTGATTCACCACAGAGACACAGAGATTTAGATCGTAATAAACAGAACGTTGAAGCGAGTGTTTTTCCCCATTCGCTTCTCTGTGTCTGTGTGACTCTGTGGTGTAGCATTTTGCATATGCCAGATTGCTTATTCTGCAAGATCATCCGCGGTGAAATTCCTTCGAAGAAGGTCTATGAAGACGACAAAGTCTTCGCCTTCGAGGACATTCAACCTACCGCACCCACGCACGTGCTCATCATTCCGAAGAAGCACATCCCCGGACTTCCGGAAGCGAAGTCCGAAGACGCCGAGATCATCGGCTACTCACATTTGATTGCTGCCAAGATTGGCCGCGAACGCGGCATCGAGTCGGGCTACCGCACGGTGTATAACGTTGGCCCCGAGTCGGGCCAGTCGGTCTTTCACCTACATTTGCATTTGATCGGCGGCCGCAAAATGGCGTGGCCCCCAGGGTAAAAAACTCACCACAGAGACAAAGAGGCACAGAGAGTTCTTTGGAAAACCACGAAGCGCCGGCATTTGTGTGTGAAACGAAGAATTTGGAGTGAGAGCTTTTACTAACGGTTTCTCTGTGTCTCTGTGCCTCTGTGGTGACTATGCCGCGATCATGCCCGAGCCGCTTTGCGGGAAGCTTCTCTGCCACACGGCCGCAATCAGCGCCATCTGCGGCATCACGCGCACGCAACTGTCGGTCATCTCTTCCAGGTCTCGCCACTGGTCGGGTGAAAGATTCTTTGCGTGTCGGCGATGATCGCCCACTGGCATGCCTGCGATCAGCCCCAGGGATCGCCTCGAGACTTCTTCTTTCGCGCGCCGGAACGTCGGCTGCTGAATCATCTTCTTGGTGTCCATCCAGACCGACGCCATATATCCCGGGTAGGGCGAGAGCAAGCGGAACATCGACGTCACGTTCTTGGTGCCCATTGTCTTCTTGATGTCTGAATAGAGCAGCCACGTGCGGAGGCCGGCTTCCTTTTCGTTCGGCACGTTCAGCGTGATCATCCGCGCCAGCGCCGACGCCTGCTTTCCCGGCGTGACCTTCCCCTTCTGTCCACCCGAATAGCCGCGTTGCATTAGTCGGCTGAAAAGCACCAGTCGCGGAATCGATCTCACGAAGATGTTGACCACGCCGCAGAGATGTTCAATATCGCCATTTGAAAACTTCTGCGACGCCAGCACGCGATCCTGCGGATTGAAATGCCAGCCATCGCTGACCGCCAGCGATCG
>DASTGW010000165.1:0-3186 GCA_035718705.1 Terriglobales bacterium
GACGGTTCCTAGCCATCTTATGTAGCGGGGCAACACGTCGGACGCCCAGACCGCCCCTATCAGCCAAGCCCCGAAAACGCCCATTGGAACCATGTAAAGCATGTCATTCACGAGGTGAAAGATGGTGAGCAAAAGCAGACAAATCACCGCCCAGAGAGCTGTCGATCCAGTCCAGTAACTAGTCCGACTCATCCGCCATCCAGCCTCGCCCTTCACGGCTGCAATCACTTGGATCATGAACAGCGACTGGAGAACTGCGGCAACATCGTGACCTCTGAACATGAGGTCACCAAGGCGGCGACCAGCGTCCTCGCGCACAAACAGCGCAGCCAATATGAAGGAGAAAGCTAAAAGTCCAAAGACTCCGCTCATAATCGATGCCCAGCCGACCGGGCAATGCCAACGCGCTGAGGCCGCAGAAGCTGTGATCGTCATGAAGGTTGGATGGTATGTCGTGCTAGGCGATAAAGGAAACTATTCCGCCCCCTTGGACGAATTGATCGAGCTAGTTTGTCTCGCCTGCGATGTGGGACTTTCATGACTCTGTGGTCGGCTGACTCGTAGGTGCGCTGCCGATAAGTTCGCGGACTTTTGCTAGAAGCTGCTCGGGATGTACCGGCTTAGCAAGAAGGTCGAAATGGAAGCCTCGCTCACTCGCCTCGTGCAGCATATCCGAAGTTGCAGCCTGCCCTGAAAATAGCAGTACAGCACAGTGTGGTATCTCTGACCGAACCTTCATGGCGAGTTCGACCCCGTTCATTACCGGCATCACGACGTCCGTGATCACTAGGCGAGGTGCGACCCTTCGACAGCTCTCATATGCTTGATTCCCATCATAAGCAGTGGTGACGACATAGCACTTAGAACGCAGAATTAAAGTAAGCGTGTCGGCAATACGTTTCTCATCGTCAACGACGAGGATGTCAGGTGGATTGTCACCGCCCTGCCACGTCATACAGCCTGCCTCAGCGCTTCTTCAATTGCTGCGCCAGCGCGGGACGGAAGGAAGATTGAAAACACGGTCCCGCTTCGCCCCGCGGTGGTCGCCGTTCTAAAGCGAATCGAACCGCGGTGCCTATTCACGATCCCCTTGCAAACCCAAAGGCCGAGTCCTGTTCCGACGTCCCGCTTGGTCGTGAAGAACGGCTCAAATACTTGCGGCCGAACCTCCGCCGGGATTCCCGGACCGTCGTCATATATAGTCACCCGCGCGCCACACTCGCCATTGAGTTTCACACCCGACACGCGAATCCTGATGTGTCCGCCTTCAGCCACAGCGTCGATGCTATTGCTGACCAGATTGGCAACTAGCTGCCGAATCTCACCGGGGACCGCTTGGATCGCAACGTCTTCCGCGATCTCCGTCTCGATTCTGATGTCCTTGTTCTTTGCTCTCGGTGAGAAGACCGTCATCATCGATTCAATCGCGGCTCCAACCGGTACGTTCGCCACGCCTTTCGTCTCACGATAAAAGCCGAGCGTTTGCTTAGTCAGTTGTGCAACGCGCTCTAGTTCTTCTTCCGCATCCACCAAGAACCCGCGAACGTCGTTTCGTACCGCTAAACTCTTCGCTAGATATACCAAGTTAGTGACGGCTTCCAATGGATTGTTAATCTCATGAGCAACAGTCGCAGCTAAACGGCCGACGGCAGCAAGCCGTTCCGTCGTCCGGAGAGCCCGCTCTGTGCTCTTTCGTTCGGAAATGTCCCGAAGGATCTTTGCAGCTCCTATGATTCGTCCGGAGGCGTCTCTTACTGGGGAAATGGTAAGCGATACTTCAATTCTCCTCCCGTCTTTGGTAATTCGCATGGTCTCGAAGTGATGAATGCGTTCGCCTCGACTGATTGTCTCCAGAATGCGAGACTCATCAGGATGCAACTCTGGTGGAACGATCGTGAGAATTGACCTACCGATCATCTCCTGCGCCGTGTAGCCGAAGATAGCTTCCGCTCCTCGGTTCCAGCTCGTCACGATCCCGTTTAGATCCTTACCAACTATTGCGTCTTCGGAAGATTCGACTATCGCGGCCAATCGATGGCGAGTTTCCGCTGCCTCCTTCACTTCGTGAATGTCAAGGCAGCCACCCACGTAACCTTCAAAGCTTCCGTCAGGCGAAAATCGCGGCACCCCACAGTCGAGGATCCAGCGGTACTGACCGCTGTGATGTTTCAATCGATACTCCATCTCAAACGGACGTCGCGCATCGAAGTTCTTTGTGTATATCTGGAGGCAACGATCAAAATCATCTGGGTGAACGTTTTCAGCCCAGCCGTTACCGACTTCCTGCTCAAGAGTGCGGCCCACAAAATCCAGCCAGCCTTTGTTAAAATAGAAGCAGAGCTTGTCTGTGCCGGCCATCCAGACCATCACAGGAGACGCGTCGGTGATAACTCGAAACCGTTGTTCGCTCTCGCGCAGCGCTTGTTCCGCGCGCTTCTGTTCGGTGATGTCGCGCGTGAAGCAACAGGTGTGAATGAACTTTCCGTCTTCGAACAAGACACTCGGGTCGATTAGAACGTGCCGAATAGACCCGTCTTTGGCTCTAAGCCTAGCTTCGCGACTTGTTAGCTTCTCACCACGGCAAAGACGCGCCAAGATGTCATCGATAATAGGAGTATCTATGTGGAATTCGGCGATATGGCGACCGACGTATTCTTCTCTCGCATAGCCAAGCATGTCGAGTTCAGCTTGGTTCGCCCACTGGATTACACCGTCTGGACCAACAAAGTGCAAAGCTACCGATGCGGATTCCGCAAAGTCACGAAACCGCTTCTCGCCCTTGCGCCAGACTTTCTCGCCGTGACTGCTGGGTGGCGCGTCTTTGCATTTAACTAGTTGCTCGTCCACGGCAGCTCCCCTTGCAACGAGGCCGGCATCCTGGTCGAACGAATTATAAGACAGATGCTGCGGGCTGCAACTCACGTTGCAGCTTCGGATCTGCATACTCCTGCTGGGCCGTTGTCAGACCTAGTGCACAAGCGTTGGAAGCGGGTTCTGGGCAGGGTTCTGGCAGCACCCTTTGTTCGATACCCTTTTGAACCGGTATAAACCCAATCTTTCGTGGCTAGCTCAGGCCGCCGATTTCGGCGGCCTGTTTTCTTGGACTTGCGGAGGCGGTGGAACGGCCCCTTCGTGGCTAGCCGTTCTTTCCTCGCGGAGGATCTTCGAGACTAACGCTCGTGAGAT
>DASTGW010000166.1:0-11316 GCA_035718705.1 Terriglobales bacterium
CGCCGGAACGATGTGATCGATCTCCGGCGAGCGGGTGTAACGACAGAAATCGTACACCGGAGCGTCGATAGTCTTGCCTTCTGAGGACTGGCGCAGGTGGGATATCAAGAGCTCGTGATCGATGGAGGCAGGTTCATCGAAATTGACCTGCTTCCGCTGTTCGAAGTCCAGATGATCGAGGTTGAGGTAATACGAATCGAGACTGAGAATGCGCGCGTTCAACAGCTTCGCCACTGCCTTAGAGGTTTCGGACTTCCCCGCGCAGGATGGTCCGGCAATGGCGATGATGTAGGTCTTCAAACTCACGACGTTCCTATTTTCTCAAATCAGCAGCCATCTTCGGAATCACAGCTTGTAAAAGAGCCATGAATGCGCCTTTTACGCGCTCCCCGGTCTCGAGCACTTCCTTGTGGTCGAGGGGCTGATCGAGGATGCCGGCAGCCATGTTCGTGACACACGAAATCGCGAGGACCTTAATTCCCATGTGCGATGCGGCGATGACTTCTGAAACCGTGGACATGCCAACGACGTCGGCTCCCCAGGTGCGGAAGGCGCGAATCTCGGCAGGAGTTTCGTAGCTTGGGCCGGTGACGGCGAGATAGATACCTTCGGCTACGTTGATGCTGAGTTTTTTGGCTTCCTCTAAGGCGACCTGACGATACGGCTTCCAGTACACACGCGTCATGTCGGGGAAACGTGGACCGAAGCGTTCGTCATTGGATCCGATCAGCGGATTCGATCCCTGGAGATTGATGTGATCGCTCAACACCACGAGCGCGCCCTGCTTGTAGTTGGTGTTAATGCCACCAGCGGCGTTGGTAATGACCGCAGCTTTTACACCCATGCGCCCGAAGACGCGCATGGGGAAGATGACATCGTGTAGCGGCAGGCCTTCGTAGTAGTGGACGCGTCCCTGCATGGCAATAACGGGGACGTCGCCCACATTGCCGATCACCAGCTTGCCGGCGTGGCCGATTGCCGTGGTGCGCGGGAAGTGTGGGATGTCGGCGTAAGAAAGCTTGGTAGCATCGCCGAGATGGTCGGCGAAGGGGCCGAGCCCCGAACCGAGCACGAGAGCGATCTGCGGACGCAACCTCGTGTGCGAGAGGATAAATTCCTTCGCCTGCTCGGCCTTTGCGTATTCGTCCTGCTGCTTGATGACTTCAACGGCGGTGTTCATTCGTGTCCCTTTACTTCAGCAAGATGCCAACGATGGAAGCAGACATCAGGTTCGCCATGGTGCCGGCGAGCATGGCGCGGAAACCGAGTTTGGCAAGGTCAGCACGGCGATTCGGTGCCAGAGCGCTGATGCCACCGATCTGAATACCGATCGAACTGAAGTTGGCAAAGCCGCAGAGAGCGAATGTCGCAATCGTGAACGAACGCGGCGTGATGGTTCCGCTCAGTCGACCGAGTTCGATGTAGGCAACGAACTCGTTGATGCTCATTCTAGTGCCGAGCAGATTGCCCACCTGGAGGCAGTCCTTCCACGGAATTCCGATAAGCCATGCGATGGGAGCAAATACCACGCCGAAGATCTGGCTCAGGCTGCTCGGGAACCATGCAACGCCGTGGGCTGCGAGCCGATTGTGTGCGCCACCCAAGATGCCGTTCAGCAAAGCGATGAGCGCGATGAATGCGATTAACATTGCGCCTACGTTGAGCGCCAAGTGAAGACCATCGGTCGTTCCGCGAGCGATGGCTTCCAGCAGGTTGCCGCTCTCCTTCTTGTCGTCGCCGTTCTCGGTGACGACTTCTGCGGTCGCGGCCTTTGCTCCCGGGACCTGGCGTCCGCCGGTGAGCGGCGTCTCGGTTTCGGGAACGAGCATCTTGGCCATCAGGATGGTTCCCGGCGCGGTCATGATCACGGCGCTGAGAAGGTGCTCCGCTTTTGCACCGAACGTGATGTAAGCACCCATGACGCTGCCGGACACGTGCGCCATGCCGGCGGTCATTACGGTCATGAGTTCGGATTTCGTCAGCGACGGGATGAACGGGCGGATAGTGAGCGGAGCTTCCGTCTGGCCCATGAAGATGCTGGCCGCAACGTTCAGCGATTCGGCACCACTAGTGCCCAGGATGCGCACCATCACCCAGGCCATGACGCGGATGATGACCTGCATCACGCCGAAGTAGTACAGCACCGCGAAGAATGCGGCAATAAAGATGATGATGGGCAGAATCTGGAAGGCGAAGATCACACCCAGGCTGCTGTTGCTCTTGCCGAGTTCACCGAACAGGAATTCGGACCCGGCGTAAGAATAGCCGAGGAGGCGTGTGAAGAAATCGCCGGCGGCCTTGAAGGCGATGCGACCAATGGCGGTATTCAGCACGAACACCGCAAACGCGAATTGGAGACCAAGTCCCCAAGCGACTGTTTTCAGCTTGATGGCACGGCGGTTGGTGGACATCAGCCAGGCCATGCTGAGCAGGAATATCATTCCCAGGATTCCGACGAAACGACCCATCATTTCCTCTTACGAGCGCAGGTCTTCTGCTGCCCGACTAACTTCCAATAACCTGGTGAATCAACGTGCGCGGAGTTTCCGGCGCAACCGGAGCAATGTGGTATCCGGCGCGCAACATGCCCAATGCTTCCTCAAGCCGCTGGTCGGAGTTGTAGTGCACGGTGCAGAGCGGCTCGCCAGCGCCGACTTCATCTCCGACCTTCTTGTGCAATTTGAGGCCAACACCAGGATCGACCGAGTCTTCCTTCTTTTCGCGGCCACCGCCGAGGACAACACAGGCAGTACCGATGCGTTCGCAATCCATGGAACTGACGAAGCCAGCCTGCGCTGCCTTAAACTCCACCGTGTGTTTCGCCTGCGGCAGGCGGGTAGGATCGTCCATGACCTTGGCGTCTCCGCCTTGCAAACGTATGATCTCCCGGAATTTTTCTTTTGCTTTGCCCGACGAGATCGCCAATTCGGCCAGCTTGTAGCCTTCTGCGACTGACTTCGTGCGCTCACCGAGATGGAACATCCAGGCCGAGAGTTGCAAGCTCAACTCGCGCAGGTCCTGCGCGCCGCCGCCATTCAATATTTCGACACACTCGGCGATCTCCATTGCATTGCCGACCATGTTGCCGAGGGGCTGATCCATATCGGTGATGAGCGCCACCATTTTCTTGCCCATACGCTTGCCGGTTTCAACCATAAGTTCGGCGAGGAAGATGGCATCTTCTTTCTTCTTCATGAAAGCGCCGGAACCGGTCTTCACGTCGAGAACAAGGGCATCAATACCCTCGGCCAGTTTCTTGCTCATGATGGATGCGCAGATCAGATAGGGACTTTCGACCGTGCCGGTCACATCGCGCAGTGAATATAGTTTCTTGTCCGCCGGAGCAATTTCGGCGGTTTGCCCGATAAGCCCGCAGTGCGATTCTTTCAACACGCGGCGAAACTCGGGCAACGACAAATTCACGTTGAAGCCGGGTATCGATTCAAGCTTGTCGAGTGTGCCGCCTGTGTGACCGAGACCGCGTCCGCTGATCATGGGCACGAACACGCCTTCCGAGGCGACGATAGGCGCAAGGATTAGCGACGTTTTGTCGCCCACGCCGCCAGTGGAGTGCTTATCCACCTTCTTCGCCGGCAAATCACTGAAGTCGAGCACCTCGCCCGAGTGCAGCATGGCCTCGGTCAGCGCAGCTAACTCGGCGCGTGACATCTGGCGCAGCACGATCGCCATCAGCAGTGAGGCGATCTGGTAGTCCGGGATGTCGCCCTTGGTGTATCCGCTGACCAGTGCGGAAATTTCATCGCGCGAGAGTTCGTGGCCGTCACGCTTGCGGCGGATGAGATCGACGACGCGCATTAGAAATGAAACCCCGCCGGTAGAAGTTGTTCTGCGGTTGCTTCAGACAGAGAGCCGTTGCCTTGATAAATGACGGTCGCCTTCGGCCCAAACTCGTAGATCACCTGCCGGCACGCGCCGCAAGGCGAGCACGGCATGGTGGCACTGTTAAGAACCACGACGGCGCGCAACTTCATCGCAGGCCCCTCGGCGGCCACCGCAGAGAAAATTGCTGTCCGCTCCGCGCAGTTTGTGACACCGTAAGAAGCGTTCTCCACGTTACAGCCGGTGTACACATTCCCCTCTTCGGTAAGAATGGCCGCTCCGACGTGAAACTTGGAATAAGGCGCGTATGCGCGATCGAGCATGGCGCGCGCGGCCTCGATCAATTGCTGGCGCTGCACTGCGCTAAGGACAGGCTGCGCTGCGGGACTGCCGTGCATGGGTCTCCTAGGGGCTGCCGAATAAACGCGGCAGTCTCCCGAACCTTCAGATTTGCGGGAGCAAACTGTCATTAAACGGCTAAGTTGCAGGAGCGTCAAGGAGATGCGACCGCTTCCTGCCAGAAAACTGCGCCTAGTAAGCGTTTTGCCCGACGCCGCATGCCATGTACACTGCTCTGGCTTCGGGAGGGATTCCTAAATGCATCGCCTTTTTAGCGCATTAATTTTGGTCTGTTCCTTCGCCGTCAGTGCTTCCGCCGCAGACGCTTCGAAATCACCACTGGCCGCCTTCTTTGGCCATTGGGAAGGCTCGAGCAAAATGCTCGCCACTAAGTACAGTAAACCCGAAGAGGTGACTTCCAAGGCAGACTGCAGGTGGTCTCCGCAGCGGGCCTATCTCGTCTGTGAGCAGACCATCCACGACTCCCATGGCGTTCACACGCAACTAACGGTTTTCACGCCGAACGAAAGCGGTAAGGACTACACCTTCTACACGCTGCTCGGAGACGGGAAGAAGGCGTACACAGGGTCATTGAAGATCGCCGGCGACGTTTGGACGTATGGCCCGGCCGAAGACGCTAAGGACCAGTATCCGCTCTTCCGAACGACGAACACCTTCACCAACGGGACAGAAGTGTCCGTGACTGAATTCACCGAAGACGGCAAGACCTGGACGAAGATGCTGGAAGGCGATCTGAAAAAATCGCACTGATCACTTCGCAGCCAACGAATCCAACTGGCGTCGCACCTGCGCCGCATCGGGTGCGTTGGGGGCTATTCGCAGGTATGCCTGAAACTGTTCCGCCGCCTTCGCGGACTCACCCTGCAAGGAATAGATCTGTCCGGCGAGCAGATGCAACCGCGGCGTGCTGTTGGCATGGTCCACGGCAATTCCCTTCATCGCAGCTTCGAGTGCCTCATCCGCTTTTCCAACGTTGTATTTTGCGCCAGCAAGATAGAAGTAAGCTGCGGGAAAATTCTGGTCGTCGAGCGCGATCGCCTGCTGGCTGTACTTTGCGGCGTCGTCCCATTTCTGCTGTACCACGGCGACCTGGGCAAGAAAGACGTAGGGTGGAACATAGTTTGGATCGGCGGAGATCGCCTTCTGATATGCGGTGCGGCCATCCTCCACCTGGTTCAGTGCCATGTCGGCATGTCCGAGTAGAACCCACGCTCCCGCGAATTGCGGATAAGCTTCCACGGCCTTCTGAAGCAACTTCTTTGCTTCGTCCGCTTTGCCGTGATCAAGCAACTCACGCGCCTTGTCGTAGTCCTTATGCGCGTTCTTGGGCGCGTTCGCGTCCAGGGCACTAACTGCGGTTCCCTGCACCGAAGTAGAGCGAGTTAGGGTAATAGTACCGACTTCCACGTTCCCGGAACGATCGCCCAGATGAAACGTGCTCAAGTTGATTGTGCTGGATTGATAACCCGTCAACTCGGCGCTGATCGTACATTCCGCCGTCAGATGATGCGTCAATGTACGAGTTGGGTCAGTGACAGGGTTTGTCCCCCCGGGCTTCGTGGTTGCTAATCGATCGCGCAGGTTAAAGGTGAAATGTCCCTTCCCGTCGGAGTAGGCCTCCTTGTTGATGTGTCCCGCGCAGTCGCTGAGAATGGCGATGCTCTCCGAATGGACTGACCCGTCCTGAAGACGAACCACTCCGCTCACATTTACAACTTGAAGAGATCCAACCGCAGAACCATTCACTCCATCGCCCGCGACTGCCGGCGCACCGGGGCCCGGCCCAGATGGTCCAGGTCCTTGAGCGAATGTCATTGCGGAGTAGGCGAGTAAGAAGATGAAGAGTGCGTCTTTCATGGGTTCCCCTTGAGCGCCTAATCATGCACTGCGCGAGCGGGAGGGAAATCAGACGGGGACGACTACGCAAGGCAGGGGTGCGAAGCTGCTGGAACCGGTGGCGAAATGGCGGTCGAGGACGCATGTACCATAGGAATAATGTCGGCTAACCCGACACAACCCGGACAGCCGGTGCTCTCGGTGCAAGCACTGCGGAAGAGCTACGGCACCATCGTCGCCGTCGACAGTATTTCCTTCACCGTCGGTCGCAATGAAATTGTGGGACTGCTTGGACCGAATGGCGCGGGAAAGACAACTACGATCAACATGATCCTCGGCGTGCTCACGCCATCGGCAGGATCGATCGAAGTGGAAGGCGTAGATCTGGCAAGTCATCGAGCGAAAGCTCTTGGCTGCACCAACTTTGCCGCCGTTTACGCGCAGTTGCCGGGAAATCTAACCGTGTACCAGAACCTCCGGTTCTTCGGCATGATCTATGACGTGAAAAATCTGCGAGAACGGATTGAAGAATTGCTCCGGGAGTTCGATCTGGTGCGCTTTCGCGATACCAAAGCAGGCGTGCTTTCTTCGGGCGAGCAGACACGCGTATCGCTGGCAAAAGCAATGCTGAACCGCCCGCACCTGTTGCTGCTGGACGAACCGACGGCGTCTCTCGATCCAGCCACAGCGCGCGATATTCGCACCAGCATTCGCCAGTTTACGGCGAAAGGTGAAGGCGGCGTGCTCTGGACATCGCACAATATGTATGAAGTACAGGAAGTTTGCGATCGCGTGCTCTTCCTGTCGAAAGGCAAGATACTGCTCGAAGGTGATCCGAAGACCTTGCCCGAAGAGCATGGCAAGCAGACGCTGGAAGAACTCTTCATCACCGTGGCGCGCGAACCTCTCACCCTGGAGATGCAGTCGTGAATTTCTCGCGTGTGCTGGCAATCGTGTTGCGGCAGTCATACCTGGTACGCGGGAGCATCTCGAGAGTGCTGCCGCTGGTCTCGTGGGTCACTATCGATATGGTGCTCTGGGGATTCACTACTCGCTACCTGAACAGCTTTACCCAGTTCAATTTCGCTGCTGTGTTTCTTGGGGCGATGCTGCTGTGGGATTTTCTCACGCGAGTGATGCACGGTGTAACGATGGCGTTTCTGGAAGACGTTTGGTCGCGCAACTTCCTGAACATTTTTGCCACGCCCATGTCCATTGCGGAGTACCTGGCCGGACTCGTGCTCTCCAGCATCGCGACCAGTTCTCTCGCACTGGTAGTAATGCTGCTGGTAGCGACGCTGGGCTTTGGGCTTTCGTTCTTCCAATACGGAGCCATCCTGATTCCATTTTTCCTGGTGCTGTTTCTGTGTGGAATCGCCCTGGGCATTGTGGGAACAGCGATCGTATTGCGACTGGGGCCGGCGGCGGAATGGTTCATCTGGCCAGTACCCGCGATGATCTCGCCATTCGTCGGAGTCTTATATCCACTCGCCACGCTCCCGACATGGATGCGGGCTCTCTCCTACATCCTGCCGCCATCGTATGGGTTTGAAGCAATGCGCGCCGTGGTTGCCGGCGGAAGGCCCTCCATGCAAGGACTTGTCTTCGCGCTAATTCTTTCGTTCCTATACATTCTGCTGGCCTGCTGGTTCTTCCAGCGAACCTATCGAGTCGCAGTGAACACCGGACTGATCCCTCGCTACAGTGCCGAGAGCGTGAGCTGAGTTTCGAAGTCGCGCTACTATGCATTACATCTTCTCGACGTAAGCGACATTTGAAAGTATCTTCGCTCCGTCCATGTCCACAGACTTCGATCCGTTTCTTCAGCCGATTCTCTTCTCGCGTGAGCCTCGTTTGCAGCGCTACGCGCAGATGCTCTCGAATTTCCGCGAATGGGTTCTTACCGAAGTGGATGCACAGGCGAACTATACCGATCGCTATGCGCCTCCTGCTCTGCAGTCTTATGACCGCAGAGGCGAGATCATCAATCGCGTAGTCACCAACTCGCAATACGATGCACAACATCAGGAAGCGTATCGCCGCGGAATCATCGGGCTTCCTTACGCAGAAGGCGCTCCGCACTCCCTGAGCTTTGCGATGGGATATCTGCTGTCGCAGGCAGATATCAGCCTGCATTGCCCGGTGACGCTGACAGGAGCTGTCGCCTATGTGCTTGGGTACCACGCGCCGGAAAACTTGCGCGAGAAATTTCTTCGCGATGTAGTTCGCATGGACGAACAAACGAGAACTGGCGGCACTTGGGCAACGGAGAAGCATGGCGGAAGTGACGTGGGTGCGACGACAACGATAGCGAGTCGAGTCGGTGATCACTTCACTCTTAACGGGTTGAAATGGTTCACCAGCAATGCGAATAGCGGAGTCGCGGTGGCAACCGCAAGGCCAGGCGGTGCGCCTTCAGGTTCCGCCGGCCTGGGGCTCTATCTGGTGCCGAGCCATCTCGACGATGGTCAGCAGAACCGCTACTTCATACGGCGACTCAAGGACAAACTCGGGACCAAGGGCCTCCCAACGGGAGAAATCGAACTCCGCGATACCTACGCGATCGAGATTGCCGGACCACCGCATGGGTTCAAGCTGATGATGGAGGCGCTTGAGTACAGTCGCGTACACAATGCGGTGGGGGCTGCCGGCGTGGCGCGACGCGCTCTGAGCGAAGCCTTCCAGTGGTGCGAATCGCGAGAAGCATTCGGCACTACGATCATTCAATACCCGATGGTGCAGGACGAACTGCTGCGCATGGCGGTGCGATTTCAGGCGGGAGCATTGCTTGCCTTCGAAGCAGCGCTGGCCTTCGACACGGCGCTTGCCGATCCGGAGCAGCGCACCTGGCTACGATTCGTGACTTCGCTTGCAAAATATCTGACGGCGGAATATGCGATCACTTCCTGTCGATCGGCATTGGAACTAATCGGCGGCAATGGATACACCAGCGACTACCCAATCGCCCGGATCTACCGCGACGCGCAGGTGCTCACGGTGTGGGAAGGTCCCGCCAACATTCAGGCACTGGAGCTGCTGCGGCTGCTCGCGCCTAAGTACGGGGGAGTTGCAATCTACGAGCAACATATGCGGACTATTTGCAACAAACTTGCCAATTCACCAGAACTTGCCAAAAGACTCGAGGCTCGCCTCACCGGCGACAAGCAGGCGATCACAACCGCGATGAGAGATCAGCAGTCGGCTGAACGTTATGCCCGCAAGCTGCTCCATCGCATGAGCGAGACCCTTGCATTCGCGCTTCTTTGCGATTGGGCTGCGACGCGAGGGAAGGAACCAGGAATACGAGCCGCTCTCGCGTATTTTGAATCCATCGAGCCGCCGAGCCTGGGGTCAGAAAACGCCGGCGTCAGGGACTCCGCGTTGGAGATCGTCAGAGCCGCGTTGTCCGGAAGCTAACCGTCAGATATTCGGACGCCGCTTCCGTTTCAATGTAACGGAGCGTTGTAGCCCTTCTTGTAAGCAAGATAGTAAGGTGGACTCCCGCCCGGGGTCGACTCTACGCGTACCTTGATCTTCCGTTTTTCGCCATCTTTCACGACGCTGGTCGGTTTGTACCCGAGCACGTAGTGGCTTCGCATCTCTCTTGCGAGTTCGGCTGCGGAGCTCTCAAGATCGCGAGACTTGCTGACCATGACCGCGTGCCCGCCACTGGCATCGGTTAATTTGCGGAGTAAACGCTTCCCGAATGTGACTTCAAATGAACTTAGTACCGGAATTTCGTCGTTGAACAAACCGAGTGCGTAGACATCAACGTCGGACTCTTCCACCTCTTTTTCCATCTCGCGCAATTTATGCCGACTCCAGTTGTCGCCGCCATCGGAGATGATCAGCAAAGCACGACGGTCGTAACGTGCCGTCCGGAGTTTTTGCAGTCCCATGTGGACCGCATCCAAAAGCGCCGTGTGCCCGGTAGGCTTCGCGAGCGCGAGGCTGTTTCGAATGTCCTTAAACGAATGAGTGGTATCGGCTATCAACTCCGGACGGTCGGCGAACGTGATCAGGAAGTAGTCGTCTTCCGGATTACAGTTTTGAAAGAACTGGTCGAACGCTTCCCACAGCTCATCGACCTTGTTGGCCATCGTCCCGCTCAAGTCCAGAACGATGCCAACTGAAATCGGGCGATCCTCGGTCGAGAAGTACCGGATCTCCTGTTTCTTGTCGTCTTCGTAGATTGCGAAATCCCGTTTGTTCAGGCCGAGCATTGGACGATGCATCGTGTCGGTCACCATCACCGGCACCAGCACCAGGTCCACTTGGACGCTCAGCAACGCCGGCTCCGAGCCGTCAGCGGAGGCCATTACTGCTGCTCTTCCCGCATCGAGATGCGTCGATGGTCGGGGCACGATGTGAACATCGGCGGCGTCCTGTGCCGATGCACCCGTGGAAAGGCACAGCATCACAGCCAAGGCGATTATTTTGTTTGCTTTACGGCGCTTTGAAATTGCATTGAGAAACGCAGAAAACGAGGTTCTGCTTGAGGCCTGCGAACAACGGACACGCTTCCCCAACATCTTGACACCTCACCCGTTGAGTCAAGATGAACTCGGATTCCAACTCATGTCAAGCACACACTTTCGCCAATACGAAAGTTCAAATGAGGTTGCAGGAGGAGTCGTGTTCAGGTGAGATTAAAAACAGAGTTGCATCGAAGATGGTGCCGAAGAAGGGACTCGAACCCCCACGACCTTGCGGTCACATGGACCTGAACCATGCGCGTCTGCCAGTTCCGCCACTTCGGCACTTATTTACTGCAGGCAGGACGAGCGCTAAGCGTTCTCAGCTGCTCGAACTTCTATTCTACAGGCAGAAGCAATCCTGTCAAACATTCGCCAGAAACACGACGGCCTCTGCTCGCGAGTAACGAAGCAGAGGCCGCCTTTGCTACTGAACCGTGATGGCGAGCGGTGTCTTGTACACCTTGCCTGCCGTATCCCATGCCTGCACCACGATGTTGTGTGGTCCGCGGGTCATCGAAACAGCCGTATCCAGTGTCGCAACTTTCGAGCTGAACGAATTCAGGCTGTATACCGGGACGTTATCGACGTAGACCCGCATCGTAACGATCGGAACCGTTGCTGCCGCCGTCGCGGTGATCGGCACTGGGTTCGACACCGTCGACCCGCGCGATGGCCGCAGCACCGTGATGCCCAGAGGGACAATTGTCACTGACCGCGTTGCCGTTGAGGTTGCGCCGCTGTTGTCCGTCACGGTGGCCGTCACCGTATACGTGCCCGGCAGTGTGTAGGTGTGAGTCGCGGA